>JAUWSZ010000419.1 GCA_030609865.1 bacterium
TGCCAATCGGTCGCCTGACGAAGGAGGTTGGAGAGTTTTACCTTTACCGTCATTCTTCCCTTCCCTGACGAGAAAGGTTGGCTTTGATCCTGGAGAAGGCAGCGGCACAGCCGAGCGCCTTGATCGCTGTGTCCAGGTCCAGGTATGCTGGGAATTTCCTTGCGTGCAACTGGTGAGCCAGTTCCTCCATGGCGGGGAGGCTCGTTCCGTAGATCCAGACGTTTACAGGCTTGCACACGCCGCGTGCGGACTTCTCGATCATGTCCACGATGGCCGGAAGCATCGGGACGAGTTGGAGGCCGGCGTAGAAGGTGATCGTCAGGCAGTCCACGCTCTCAGCCTGAAGCACAACGGGCATCGTTTGCTCGAGGGCGGAGAAGGGGTTGGTCGAACTCTGGCTTCTCGAGTCGGACATGACCGGTCCGATGTCAACCGGGTTACTGCCGAGACGGGGGGAAATCCGCGACAGTTTGTGGACCGTGTCGGGCGAGAAGGCCGCAAGCTCCAGCCCCGCCTCTGTCGCCGCATCGGTAGCGATCACGCCCTGTCCACCGGTGAAGGTGATGACGGCAAAACGGTTGCCTTCGGGCAGGGGCTGGTAGATGAGCGTTTTGGGCACTTCCCAGAGCTCTTGCCAGGTCCTGACGCGAACCGCTCCGGACTGGCGTAACGCAGCTTCATAGATGGGGTCCCTTCCCGCAAGAGAGCCCGTGTGCGAGGCGGAGGCCCTGGCGCCCGCCTCGGTGTGTCCTGACTTGAGGACGACCAGGGGCTTGCGGGCCGTGAGCCTCCGGGCCGCATGCATGAACCGGGGGCCGTCCCTGATATCCTCGAGGTGCAAGGCAACGACTTTTGTTTCCGGGTCGTCCGCGAGGTAATGCAGGATGTCCGCTTCGTCCACATCGCACTTGTTTCCGATATCGCATATCTTGCTGACCGCATAGTTCCAGTCATTCAGGGGCATTTGATGTGGACCGATGGAACCGGTCTGGCTGCAGAAGGCCACGCCTCCCCTCTGGAGCGTCTCCTGGTCGACGTAGGGCGGCAACGTGGCAAGCCCGTTGGCAGCATTGACCACCCCGAAGGTATTCGGCCCCATGATGCGGATCCCGGTGCGATGGACGATGTCCTGCAACATCTTCTGGAGCTTTGCGCCCTCCTCGCCGGCCTCGGCAAAGCCCTCAGAGAGGACGATCACGGCCTTGATTCCCTTCTGTGCACACTGCTGTACGATCTTGGGAACCGTGGTAGGGGGTGTGATGACGGCAGCGAGATCTATGGGCCCGGCCACGTCCAGGACACTGGAGTGGACGCTCGAGCCGAAGACTTCCCCGTAGGCGGTGGGGTTCGGGTTGATCGGGTGGATCGGGCCGCCAAAGCCGAAGTGCCGCATGTTCTTGATCACCCAGTAGGCGGTCCCCGGGACTTCACGAAGGGAGCCGACAGCGGCCACGGCCCTGGGCTCGAAAAACGCCTTCAGATCGGTTCTGTCTCGCTGGCGCACGAACGGATCTCACATCACAAGGGATTATGTTCCCGCTGGGTATTCGTGGATCGAGGCTTTCCCTCGCCGCCTCTTGTCCAGGGAAAAAAGAATCTCAATAGAGCTTCGTGCCGAGTTCGGCCAGCCCGAGGGTATCGAGCTTCTCCTTCAAGGGGCGGCCCTGGGCGTCGAGGCCCCTCAGAGGATAGTACTCCTTCAACATCCGTTCCATGTCCGGCACGGAGCCTGCGGCTCCTCCCTCCGCGAAGGGGGTGAGCATGCGTTTCGGGAGCCGGTCGTCTGCCGCTGTGACGCCCATCAGGTTGTTCAAGCCCCGCTTGAGCATCCAGATCCGCTCGCCGCATGCCATCAGCTCCTCCAGGTCATAATCGAAACCGGTCGAGGATTTCATCATCTCGAGCAAGTCGGTGACAGTCAGTGCAAAGAAGTTGAACTGGCAGATGATACACGCGTTCGTCAACATTCCCAGGTTCTCGCATTTGTAGACCAGATCCGCCTTACCCTCACTCGACATGCCCACGTATCCGCCGTTGAGTCCGATTTCCGGGTAGGCGCACCAGTTGCTTTCGAGGGCAAGATCGAGGTGCTGGAGATGGCAGGCTCCGCGGTTGCTCATCGCATAGGCGAGCCCCATCCCGTGCAACGCACGGCCGTCGTGCATCGGGGAATCGAGCCCCTTCACTTCACAGGTGAAATCCTCGGAATTCTTCCCGATCTTCTTGGCGGCTGCCCGGGTCCCCTCGGCCAAGACGTCCCCGAAGCCCTTGCGGAAGACGATCTTGTCGAGCATGGCAAATATGTCGTCCACATTGCCCCATCGCAGCGAGTCGCCGTCCAAGTCGTTCGAGGTAATGACACCCTTCTCGAAGCACTCCATCGCAAAGGCGATGCTCGCCCCACAGCTGATGGTGTCCACGCCGTACTTGTTGGCCAACTCACTCAGCTTGAGGACGGCCGGCATGTTGTCATTCATCAGTAAGGGGCCGAAGGCTGCGGCCGTTTCATATTCGGGGCCGGGCCCTTCCTTGAACTGAATCGGGCCCTCGTCAACCATCACTACCCGTTTGCAGGCGATCGAGCAGGCTTCACAGGCATCCGGGCGCGTCAAGTACTGCTGGGTCATCACGCCCCCCCCGACCTTGAGCGCGATCTCTCCCGGATCGCCCAGGGAATAGTTCTTCGTCGGGATATCGCCCAGCATGCCTCCCACGTCCATGCCCATGTTGGTTCCAATGGCACCGAGTGACTGGGTAATGATGTTTTCGCTCACCTTCTTCATCGTCTCCTTGCGGATCTTCTTCAGGTCTTCCGGGGAAGCCGCTTCCACCTTGCCCGTTCCGACGACCGAGATGGCCTTCAGCTTTTTCGAACCCATCAGCGTCCCGCCTCCGGTGCGCGCAGCAAAGGCATCCTTACCGTTCGCAACGGCGGCAAACTTGACGAGATTCTCTCCGGCCGGGCCGATGCAGAGAATTCTCGGTTTGTTCTTCCCTTCCCCCTGCGCTGTGAGAGCATCGACGGTTTCATACACGTCCTTGCCCCAGAGGTTCGACGCGTCCCGGATTTCCACCTTGTCGTCCTCGATGGAGAGGTAGACGGGCTTCTCCGAAGCGCCGCTCACGGCGATGCCGTCATACCCGGCCCTCTTCAGGGCAGGGGCGAAGTTCCCTCCGCCCGCGCCTTCCCCCCAGATTCCGGTCAGGGGCGATTTGCACGACATGGTGAAGCGTGATGATCCGGGAAGACCGGTTCCGGCCAATGGGCCTGCCATCAAAAAGAGAACATTCTCCGGGGACAGGGGATCAACATCAGGGGAAACCCGATCGAGGAAGAGCTTTGCAGCCATCCCGCTCCCCCCGATGAATTTCCGTACGACCTCATCTGCCACCTTGGTGGTCGAGATTTTGCCGGTACTGAGATCCACGTCCAAGATTTTTCCCGTGTAGGATGCCATGGTTCTCTCCTTTGTGCGTACTTTCAGGCCATTTGAATGGGCGATCTGAGCCCTTTCGATCTAAACATAATCACCGAGCCATGTTGTCAATTGAAGGTAAAACAAATGTAAAAACGATGTAAAAGGCGAGGGGATATTTTTTATTGACAGATGAAACGGGGCTGAGATAACGTTGCAACCAGCCGATTGAAATAGGATGAGCACGAGAGGAGCGAAAGGAAGATAGAATGCATCACTCACTCACACAGGCACTGTTCGACTTGTTCCCACAAGAAGACAAGAATGACTTCTATCATGCCTACCTTTACCTGAAACACATAGAGCACTTTATGTATCACGCTCTCCAGGCCCAAGGGATTCCGGCGAAGAAACCTGACAGTGTGGTGAGCGACGATGTGGATGAGATGCTCGAAGCCGCCATTCAGGGAGTGGCCGAGACGGCAGGGAGCATGGACACGAGCACGTATCACGGCAAGGTGGTGAAGTTGAAGGATGCCATACAACTGGTGACACAGAAGAAGAACATCTCGCTGGAGCCTCCCGAACAGGTGATTCCGTACAGAGAGGCGCGAAGTATCATCCTCCAGAA
>JAUWSZ010000566.1 GCA_030609865.1 bacterium
CGACCATCGATATGGAGGTGCTCTACGTAAAAGGGATGCTCACCAAGGCCTTCTATGACGACAAAGTGGATGGGCGACTCCTCAAGGTGTTCAAGTCCGTCAAGAGGAAGTTAAGGGCCGGTGAGAACGCCAGGGAGCAGACCCTGAGCATCGAACAGTATCTAAGGCTTGTGGATGCGGCCAAGGTCCACCTCAAGCCAATCGTGATCACCGCTCTTCACACCGGGATGCGGAAGGGCGAAATACTGGGGCTTCAGTGGTCGCACATCGACAAAGACAACCAAATGATCCGGCTGCCGGCCAGCGGTACGAAAGAAAAGAGGCCGAAGAGGATCCCCATCAACAGGTACGTAAAGGAGGTGCTAGATTCGGTGCCTCGCCACATCCATCATGATTTTGTCTTTACCTACAAGGGGGAGCCTATCGGGAGCAACTTCCGGAGATCACTCGCATCAGCGTGTAAGAAGGCGGGTATTCTGCTCGATGCCAAAGATCCCAAGGGGTACAAGTTCCATGACATCCGAGCAACGACTAAGACGTTCATGGTGGATGCGGGAGTAGACAAGGCTCTGCGGGACACGATCCTGGGTCACAGCCTCAGGGGAATGGACAAGCACTACCTGAGATTCAAGGACGAGGACCTACACGCAGCGATGGCTCGATACTCTGAGTGGTTGGACTAGCAGTTTGCAGACGCGTCGAATTTGTTGACTAAACCGTTGACTAAAGGGGTTTGAGACATGAAAAAAGGGTTTAACTGTTGCCAGCTAACCCCTTGTTTTTATTTGGTGCCGAGGGACGGAATTGAACCGCCGACACGCGGATTTTCAATCCGCTGCTCTACCGACTGAGCTACCTCGGCACAAAAAATGGTCGAGTAAGGATCAACATTCAAAATTAGTCGAAATTCCCTCTGTTGTCAACTTCGGCGCCTTCAGCGAGCCCTCAGCGCCCCTTGCTCTTCTCACGCATTTGGGCCCAGACGTTTTTCGACACCCTCACGAGGGTGGAGGCTGCCAATCCTGGATTTCCGCCAGGCCGACACGGATCTCGCAGGTGCCTGCGATTTTGTCGTGCAGCCCCTGCTTTCGTCGATCGAAGGCCACCCACAGAAACCCGATGCACAGGGTGAAATGATTCAGGTAGTACCCGAGGGTTCTTATGGCGGCTTGGCCGAAACTGACGGGACTGCCGTCGAGCCGTAAGACCTTGAGGCCGCAGACCATTTTGCCCGGTGTCTGGCCCCTCGTGCCCAGGAAAAAGGTGAAATAGGCCATGTTGAGGGCGAAGACACCCACATTCAGGAAGTTCCAGTTCGATTCGTAGAATGTGTAGGAGAAACTGCTGACCGTGTCCGTTTCTGATCCGGACGTATACCCGAAGATCCCGACGCCGACCAGAATGCCCAGAAGAATGAGAACGAGGAATCCGTCGATCATGTAGGCCACCGTTCGGATCCAGAACCCTGCAAACTTCGGGGCAAGGGCCGGCCCGTCCCATGGCGGAGTCGGTCCGGATGAGAAAGGAGGGTGGCCCCTTCCTCCGGTTCCATCGGAAGCAGGGCCTGCCGAAGACGGGCGGGGTCCTGAGCCGGGAGTTTCCTGCAGGGGAGACGCAACATCCTGAAGGCTCGCTCCGCAAAAAGTGCACTGATCCTGGGTCCGGTTCGATCTTCCACAAACCGGGCAGGTGACGTTATTTGGGGGTTGCATCGCTGCACCTCTTTCTTCGGAATGTTCTCATGGGTCGGTGGGTGGGACATCGCCTTGGTTTCCGCCCAGATCTCCGAACGTATACTGGACAAGCCCCACGGCCAGGATGGCGGCCGTCTCTGCGCGCAGGACGCGGGGCCCCAAGCCCACAGGGAGAAAGCCTTTTCCCTGTGCGGTCCGTTCCTCCTCGGGCGAGAAGCCTCCCTCAGGGCCAACGAGCAGGAGTATCCGCCCGGGTCGTCTGTCTTGTTGTTTGGCAAGTTCATCCAGCGGGCGGGTGGCCTCGGTCGTGAAAAGCAGTGAAATGTCTGCATCTCCGGATCGCCCCACGATTTCGTCAAAAGACAATACCTGCCCGACATCCGCCACGGTGGACCTGCCGGACTGGCGGGACGCCTCCTGGGCGATCGTTTGCCATCTCTCCCGCCTCTGCTCGGCACGATCCGGATCGAGTGCGGGCACGGCTCGGCGGGCCGCAACAGGGCAGACTTCCTGCACACCCAACTCGGAGATCTTCTGAATGACCAGGTCCATTTTGTTTGCTTTGAGCAACCCGATTCCGACCCGGATGTGGATGGGCGATTCGCTCCTTCCTTGTTGCTTGCCCAGAATCCTGAGCGTTACGTTCCGCGGCGTTGCCTCGATGATCCTGGAAGGGTACTCCATCCCGCTGCCGTCGAACAGGACGAGAGAATCCCCGGGACCCATGCGAAGGACATCACGAACATACCGCTTGGAGGGACCCCTAAGGACGACGTCCAGCCCGGTGTCCGAGATCTCCGGCACAAACAGCCTTCTTGCAGCGCATGGTCGTCTCATCGATTCGGCCCTTGCCGCGCGTTCATCACCGTTAGAGTCCTTCTTTGGACCCCTTTAGCCCTTTCGCCTTGACCCTTTCGACTTTCGCCTTGCGGCGCAAGCCGTCTCAGGGTTTCTTCAGGAGAACCGAGACCCAGCCCACCTGCATTCGGAAAGGTCCTCCTGTTCTCCTTGGTCTCTTACCGTTGATTTTCTGAACAAGGCTGCAAGACCAGGGATACCATATCCGGGGATCATTTTCACGGTCCAGACAAGAGGGCATGGTGATGTTGACTTTCATGACGCACTGTGTTATAGAAGAAAGGTGAAGCATGGTAACCAAACGTCGTTGTCCAGGGGGGCATCGGGGAGTGATCGATATGCGAAAGAGAGAATTCAACTACACGCTCCTTACCAGCCGCGAGGCTGCCGTTCAACTCAACCTGAGTCCCGACACGGTCAATGCCCTGGCCCGGAGCAGGAAGCTGCGGGGCATGAAGGTCGGTCGGCAATGGCGCTTCAAGAAAAGGGATGTCACCCTTCTGAAGAAGCATTTGACCAGAGAGCTCGAAGCGGCCTAGGACCGCGCCTCAGGAATAACCGGCAATATTGTGACGATCGCTCGTCGTCGTCCTCGGCGTCGTCCTCGGTCAAAGATTTGCCCCGTATCGTCAATTGCCGCCTGCCGTTGGCCAAACCAGGGTCAA
>JAUWSZ010000027.1 GCA_030609865.1 bacterium
CTCGACAACGAGCCGTTCTCTGAAGCTGTACATGGCTGCGAGCACGACTTCCCGGGGCTCATAATTGAAGAGATTGAAGACGCTAATCGTGGGAAGAATCTGCTCGTCCCCGACGAAAATCTTCAACTCCGGCTTCAGGGTGCCCGTCTTTGACTCACGGTAGACGGCTGCCAGGGCCAGGGAGTTCGTGGGCTTGAACTTGATGCCGAAGATGGGATCGAAATTGTACTTGGTCGGAGAATGATGGGTCATGAAGGACGAGGACAGAAGACTCAGATTCAGGTTGAGTTCGGCCTCTGCAAGGATGCTGACCCCACCACCGATCGAGAGGCTCGGAAGAATCCTGACGGAGCCCCCCAGGTAGATCGCGGTTCTTTGAGGATCGATCGCGTACAAGACGAAGTGCGGTTTTACGGGGTCCTCGGCCCCAACTGTGATTGCGGTTGATGTGGGAATGTGCGCGGCCACTGCCAGGGTGATCCGCCCCAGGTATTTGCTCGACCCTAGGGGCAAAGAACCTCCTACCTGGAATGCCCGTATTGGATCCACATCCTGTTTTTCACCGTTGATGCGCAGATCCGGGGACCCGTAGACGAAGCCTGCCCCCAACGTCGGCCCTTCCGCAAAGGCAAGACCCGCGGGGTTATAGAAGGTGGCGGCATAGTCTGCACTGAACGCAGCGACCGCGCCCCCCATTGCAATGGCCTGTCCTCCCAGGCCGAAGGCCTGACAAGGACCCGCATGGATCGTGCGGGGAGGCAACCCCATGCTGAGACCCGCAAACAGAAGTCCCAACAGAAACAGGAGACAAGGCTTCCTGGGTGTGTGCGTCAACCAGATCCCTTTCATCCGGGCTCTTCCTCTGCCCGGCTTCTTATTTCGCAGCCACCCCTTCCAGGAACATATCTGTCATCACGGTGACATTCTGCTCGTAGGGGTGCGCTTCCGTGTCCTCCAGCCAACAGAAGAGGAAGGAGTTAGTCGTTCTATATAATGTGACGTCATATTCATGTCAAGCAAATTCTCACTGAGTGGAAGGATCCCCGCATATCCATTACAATAGGCAGATATCCCGCTAAGCCAACAACATGCACATTCGGAAAAGGTCATGAAGGTAATCGCCTACGAGACGATCCTGGACAACATTGCAGACGGAGTCTTCACGGTAGACGCCGAGTTGAAGATCACCTCTTTCAACAGGTCCGCGGAGCAGATAACGGGCGTTCCCGCCGGTGAGGCCATCGGCAGGAGGTGCAGTGAGGTGCTCCGAACGAACATCTGTGAGGAAAGTTGCGCCCTCCGGCAGACCATGGAAACCGGGAAGACGATGCTGCACAAGGAAATTATCATCGTCAGGTCAGACGGGCGGCGGCTGCCGATCGGCATTTCGACCGCCATCCTAAGGGACAAACACGGCCGGCTCATCGGCGCCGTGGAGAGCTTCCGGGACATGAGCCTCGTAGCCGAACTCCGCAGAGAACTGAAGGGGCAGTATACGGTCGAGGACATCATCAGCAATAACCCCAAGATGCAGTTGATCCTCAAGACGCTGCCTCAGATTGCGGAGAGCGGGGCCTCCGTGCTGATCGAGGGGGAAAGCGGGACCGGCAAGGAGATCGTGGCCCACGCGATTCACAACCTGAGCGAACGCAGGAAACGGCCCTTCGTGGCCCTCCACTGTGCCGCTATCCCGGACACCCTGCTCGAATCGGAGCTGTTCGGGTACAAGGCGGGCGCATTCACAGGGGCCAAGAAGGACAAGCCTGGCAAGTTCGCGCTGGCCAACAAGGGGACGCTCTTTCTCGACGAGATCGGGGAGGTACAACCCGCCCTCCAGGTCAAGCTCCTCCGGTTCTTGCAGGACGGTGTCTACGAACCGCTGGGGGCAGTGCAGTCGGTCAAGGCCGACCTGCGCGTCCTCGCGGCCAGCAACAAGCCCCTGTCGGAACTCGTGGGCAACGGCCTCTTCCGACAGGACCTCTACTATCGGATCAACGTGGTCAAGATCACCCTGCCGCCCCTGCGGGCGCGAATGGACGATCTTCCCCTTCTGATCGATCACTTCATCGAACGTTTCAACCGGCGAAAGGGGAAGAACATTCATCAGGTCTCCCCGGAGGCGTTCGGTCTTCTGATGGCACATGACTATCCGGGCAACATTCGGGAACTCGAGAACATCATCGAACACGGCTTTGTCATGTGCCGCGGCGAAACGATTCAGCCGAAGCACCTTCCCCCCGAAATGTCCCTCGACATCGGCGGTCCCCCGTTAGACACCACCAGGGAAATGCCTCTTAAGGACCTGGAGGCACGGTACATCTGGGAAGCCCTCCG
The DNA here is from genome assembly GCA_030609865.1 of bacterium. The sequence continues at coordinate 2,335 of JAUWSZ010000027.1, forward strand.
GAGACATGACTGGAACCGCCTCGCAACCGCCAAGTCGCTGGGGATGTCCAAGAGCACCTTCTTCCGCAAGGTGAAGGCCCTGCAGATCGAACTGCCGGACAAGGACGGCCGCAACTCCCCGGAATAGAGTCCCTGTTGTAAAACCCTAATACAGTATCATTATTAAAACTCTATCAGTCTTGTGTAGTCTCACATCAGACACCCTACCATCTCTCTCCCGAAAATCAAATTCCACTTGTTTTATCCTATCTATCTATTTTTAAACAATTTTATTTTCATTCCTCCGATTTTCCGTCTCGCGGCACGGATATTGATACAGTAATTTTATATTAGAGGAGGACATCATGAGGCTGGCCGTTGCTGTTTGGGGTTGCGAGGTATCCCCTGTCTTTGATTTTGCTCATCGAATCATGGTGGTCCAATGCGACGAGGATAGCGAGCAGGCGCGCTATCAGTATGAGGTCCCGGAGGAATCGGTGGCCGCACGCGCAGAACGCCTCCGGGAGCTTGGTGTAAACGTCCTTGTATGCGGCGCCATCTCCAATTCGCTGGCAAAGATGGTCAGCGGGTTGGGCATCACCCTGATCGCGTGGAAGTGCGGGCTCATCGAGGAGGTGCTGATCGCGTACTTCTCAGGAAACCTCGAGGACCCTCGGTTTTCTTTGCCGGGGGCAGGCAACGGATGTGCCATCGAAATCCAAAGGGACCCAATCGAAGGGAGGGAGTCGCTATGAAGAGAACCATACTATTCTTGCTCATGGCATCGATCGTCTCCTGGGCGTGCAACGCGGAAGAGACCGACACAACCAGATTTTTCCCCCAGGAGAAGCCGGCCAAAGAGCTGATCGGCATGCTGGGACACGAGAACGAGTGGAACCGGACCGCCGCCATCCTGGCCTTGCAAGATCACGGAGCGGATGTGGTCCCCGAGCTCATCAAGGCCCTCGAACCGGGAAACGAACTGTGCCGACGCGAGATCCTGGCCGTTCTCTACGACCTGGGCCCGGAGGCAAAGGAAGCGGTTTCCACCCTGGCTGCAATCACCAGGGACACGAAAGAGCCGAAATGCAACCGGTTCCTGGCAGTAAGGACACTGCAGAAGATCGGCACCGAGGCGAAGGCCGCCGTCCCGTCCCTGATGGGGGTGATCACGGACCAGAAACAACCGGAATGCCTCCGCGTTCAGGCAGCCAAGGCCCTTCGGGAGATCGGCCCGCCGTCCCAGGCCGTGGCGGAATCTATCCTCGCGATACTGAAAAACAAGCACGACTGCAACTGCGTCCGCGTTCTGTGTGCAAAGATGCTTCGGCAGTTGGGGCCGGAGTGCAAGGATGCGTTGCCCACCCTCCTGGTGATCTTGAAGAACAAGGACGAGTGCAAAGGGCTGCGATTATCGGCCGCAAAGGCGATCGGACAGATGGGCCCCGATGCCCGTGAGGCCCTGCCCACGCTCATCGCGATCCTCAAGGACGAAACAGAACAACACTGCTTCCGGATCCTTGCAGCCAAGGCGATCGGGCACATGGGGAGTGACGCGAAGAGTGCCATCCCAAGTCTGACAGGTGTGTCCGTCGGGGAAAATAAGCTCTTCAAGAAGGCGGTCCAGAAGGCTATCGAGCAAATACGGGAAGCCTAGGCATAGGGGGAAAACATGTTCGAGATCGTGGATCGCGCGAGACTCGTGCCGGGAATCGTTTCCATCACGGTGCAAGCCACGGACATCGCTCGTGCGCACAGGCCCGGCCAGTTCGTCATCCTCCGGATCGACGAGGTAGGTGAAAGAATTCCATTGACCGTGGCGGACAAGGATGCGGAAAGAGGAACCATCACCCTGATCTTCCAGGAGGTTGGCAGGACCACCTACCAGCTAGCCCGGATGGCCCCGGGATCGGCACTCCTGGACCTTGCCGGCCCCCTGGGCCAGCCCAGCGAGATCTGTAATTTTGGGACGACCGTATCCATTGGAGGAGGCATCGGGATTCCGCTGTTGTATCCGATCACCAAAGGCTTCCGGGAAACGGGCAACTACGTCGTCAGCATCCTGGGGGCCCGAACAAGGGATCTGCTGGTCCTGGAGGAAGAGATGCGCTCCATCAGCCATGTGACCAAGATCTGCACCGACGACGGATCCTACGGGATTCATGGCTTTGTAACCGAAGAACTCAAACGAATGCTGGAGGCGGGCGAGAGGATCGACCGGGTTTTGGGTGTCGGCCCGGTCCCGATGATGAAGGCGCTCTGCGACCTGACAAGGCCCTATGGGGTCAAGACCATCGTGAGCCTGAACCCGATCATGGTAGACGGCACCGGCATGTGCGGTGCATGCCGATGTGAGATCGATGGGAAGACGGTCTATGCCTGCGTGGACGGACCCGAGTTTGATGGGCACCAGGTGAACTTCGACCTGCTCGCGAAGAGGTTGAACATGTACAAGGGACAGGAGTTGATCTCCCTTGAGGAATACAAGAGAACAGGGCACGTAACCGGGGAGGCGTGAAGACCATGGGAAAGGCGACGAAACGAGCGGCGAAGAAGATCCCCCGACAGGCCATGCCGGAACTGGATCCGATGGAGAGAAGTCACTCCTTTCATGAGGTGACCCTTGGATATACCGAACAGCTGGTGTGTGTCGAGGCGCAGCGTTGCCTCCAGGGGAAGAGGCCGATGTGTATGCAGGGCTGCCCCGTGGAGATCGACATTCCCGCCTTTATCGCGAAGATCCGGGAGAACGACTTCCTGGCCGCAGCCAGGGTGCTGAGGGACAAGAACTCCCTTCCCGCCCTCTCCTGTCGGGTCTGTCCTCAGGAAAGCCAGTGTGAGGCCACATGCCTGCTCGGCAAGACCGGGGAGCCCTGCGCGATCGGAAGGATGGCCCGCTTCGTCACCGACTACGAACGCAATACGGGACAAGTACAGATACCGGAGATCGCGCCGCCCACAGGGAAGAAGGCTGCCATCATCGGTTCCGGCCCGGCTGGACTGACGGCTGCCGGCGAACTGGCGAAGCACGGGGTCGCAGTCACCGTATTCGAGGCCCTGCACGCCCTGGTGTGCTATCGGGTCTATGGAATCCCAGAGTTTCGGCTCCCCACGGCAATCGTCGAGGAGGAGATCGATTATCTTCGCCGGCTCGGCGTAGAGTTCAAGACCAACTACGTGATCGGAAAGATCGCGACCGTGGACGGGCTCCTGGAGAAAGAATACGACGGGGTGTTCATCGGAACCGGGGCCGGGGCGCCGGTGTTCCTGAAGATCCCTGGAGAAAACCTGTGCGGCGTCTACAGCGCCAATGAGTACCTCACCCGCAACAACCTGATGAAGGCGTCCCGCTTCCCGGAATACGCAACGCCCATCGCCAGGGGAAAGAAGGTGGTCGTCTTCGGCGGCGGCAACGTGGCCATGGACTCCGCCCGAACCGCGCTGCGCCTGGACGCGGAGAGTGTCACGGTTATCTACCGGAGAACCGAGGAGGAGATGCCTGCCCGGCTGGAAGAGGCACACCACGCCAAGGAGGAGGGGATTCAATTCCAGTTGTTGACCGCCCCCCTCTCTTTCCTGGGAAATGAGGCCGGGTGGGTCGAAGCCGTCCGGTGCAACCGGATGGAACTGGGAGAACCTGACGCCTCAGGGAGACGCCGTCCCGTTCCGATCGAAGGAGACGTCTTTGACATCGAGGCCGATACAGCGATTGTGGCCATCGGAAACCGCTCCAACCCCCTGATCCCCAACACGACACGCGGCCTGGCCGTCAACGAGCGCGGGAACATCATCGCAGACCCGCAAACCGGCAAGACGAACCGGGCGGGCGTCTGGGCGGGGGGTGACATCGTCACCGGTTCGGCAACCGTGATCCTCGCCATGGGCGCAGGGAGACGGGCCGCCCTCGACATGATCGCCTCCTTCGGCATTCCGTGCGTGGAGAATGAGGAAAAGGCTCGCGCAGCTCGAGAGCAACCCTCCCTTGTAGCCTAATTGTGCTATCCCTGTTCCGGCCAAGCTTTTCTTGGGCTCCGTCTCCCCCGCCCTCTACAAAGTCGCCCTGCGAAAACCTCGTCCGGAACAGGAGAGAGCACCCGATGCCCCTCGCCGACCGCACCCGGTTGACGGTTGAAGGCCTCAATGGCTTCCAGATCCCTGGTGGAGTGGCGGTCTGATCCCTGACCTCTGATCCCTGACCCCTGTCCTTGCCGATTACGCCAGAGTACGATAAACTTTCCCCGTCATCCACAGCCACAGAGAAAGGAAGCACGATGACTGATCTGGGCAGGGAAGTCACACTGGAATTCATCCGGGTCACAGAGGCGGCGGCCCTGAAGGCCAGCCGGTGGATGGGCAGGGGAGACAAGAATGCGGCTGACCAGGCGGCCGTTGACGCCATGCGGGGCATGATGGATCTCGTCAACATTCGAGGCAGGATCGTGATCGGTGAGGGGGAGAAAGATCAAGCCCCGATGCTCTACATCGGTGAACGGGTCGGTGGCGGCGGCCTGCGGGATCCGGAGGTGGATATCGCGGTGGATCCGATAGACGGAACAACCCTGACATCCAAAGGGTTGCCGAATGCTATTTCCGTGATCGCCGTCGGTAAGGAGGGCACACTCGCCCCCTTGCCCACCTACTACGCAGAGAAGATCGCTGTCGGTCCTGAGGCCAAGGGGAGCATCGACATCGACGCACCGGTGCGGGAAAACCTCGAGCGCGTTGCAAAGGTACTCGGAATCCGCACCGCTGAACTCACTGTGATCGTCCTCGACCGGCCGCGCCACGAGGAAATCATCCGGGAGATCCGGGAGACCGGCGCGCGCATCAAGCTGATCAGCGACGGGGACGTGGCAGGGGCCATCGCCACGGCAACGGAGGATTCGGGCGTAAACTTCCTGTTCGGCATAGGCGGCTCGCCGGAGGCGGTCATCTCGGCCGCTGCGCTCAAGTGCCTGGGCGGTGAGCTGCAGGTCAAGCTCTGGCCACAAGACGAGGCGGAGCGAAAAAAGATTCTCGAAATGGGCTACTCGGAAGCGGACATGAATCGCGCGTACGGAACCGAAGACCTTGCCAAGGGGGACAGTGTCATCTTTTGCGCCACAGGCATCACAGGAGGCGACTTTCTCGCTGGCGTGCGGTACGAGGAGAATGTGGCCATCACCCACTCCGTGGCGATGCGAGCCAAGACCCGAACCGTCCGGTACATCACCGCCCACCATCATCTGGACATCAAGACGATTCCGTCCAGGACCGAAGCACGGGAAATCGGCATCTGAACCAGAGAGAATGATGGGTGGGTGTCCTTACGGTTTGCTCGAGGGGGGGAGGACTTGAGGCAAGGTAAAACAGAAGATACTGCCCTTCCCTTTTTCGCTCTCGACCCAGATGTTGCCGCCGTAGTGTGAGACAATTTCCTTGCAGATGGGTAGTCCCAGCCCCGTCCCTTTGGGCTTTTCTCTTCCCTGATCCGCGGAAATCTGACGAAATCGATGGAAGATGATCTCGAAGTTCTCCTCGTCGATTCCGATCCCTTGATCGTACACGCTGACCTTGATCCATCGTGAGGTTTCCCTCGAACGCTTTCCCTCGAGTCCCTCGACCCGGACGCGGATTTCTCCCTCTTCATGAGAAAACTTGATCGCGTTGCTGAGCAGGTTCGTGACGACCTGCTGGACCCTGTCAGGATCCGCGTAGACGAACGGAAGATCAGGGGCCATGTCCAGACGCAGCTCGAGATGCTTTTTCAGGAAGAGATGCTGCAAGGCCCTGCCCGCCTCCTTGACGACCGACTCCACGGATATCATCCCGTCGTGCCAGGTGACCGCGCCTGCCTCCATCTTCGAGAAATCGAGAAGATTGTTGATGAGCCGCGTGAGTCTTTCGCTCTCCGTGTTTATGATCGTCAGGAACTCCTTCCGGGTCTCAGGCTTGTTCTCATACCGGAGAAGGATCTCGGAGAAGGACCGGATCGAAGTGAGCGGGGTACGCAGTTCGTGAGAGACCAGTGCCAGGAACTCGTCCTTTGTCCTGTCATGTCGCTTCAGTTCACTGTACGCCTTCTCGAGCTCTTCGGTCCTCGCCTTCACCTCCTCTTCCGCCCGGATCTGCTCTGTGACGTCACGCGCGATCCCCTGGATAGCATAGGGCCTTCCCTGCCTGTAAACCAGGAATCCTTCGGTGTCTACCCAAACCCGATCCCCTGCCTTTGTTCTCAACCTGTATCGAGTAAGCACCTTTTGTTGCCCTGTTTGCCTGATCTCCTCGAGGGTGGTGCGGGCCTTTCGCAGATCTTGTTCACTCAGAAGTGAGGCAATGTCCACGAAACGAAGCTCTTCTCTCGAGTACCCCAATCGATGCAGGGCCGCGTCGTTGGCATCCAAGAAATTCCCCTCGAAGTCGTGCATGTACACGCCAAAGAATCTGCTGCTGAACAGCACTTGGGACATGTCCTCTGCATCCCCGACCTCCGACTCGGGATTCCGCCGGACGTCTTCTTCCTCTTCATTCTCCGGGGCACGGCCCTTGTCTTCATTCTTCACTTGCGTGGCCTCCCGGCACGTGGGATCTATCCTTACCCGATCTCATTATTCGTCATTTTAACTATTTTTCCTTATTTTAGGCAAATTCTTCAACGTGCCGCCCTTCCCCGTCAGCACCCGGAAGGCCCGGTGCCCCACCAGGGACTTGACCTTTCCCGGAAGATCGAAAAGGATAGGGTGTCGGTGCACCCTTTTTCAGGAGGAGAAATCATATGGTCGACAGAACGGGCAAGCTGGGCAAGGGAAGGCTCGGCCGGTGGCCCCTGCTGTACGACCTGGACATCGACCCGCGCGAGAGCTACAACCTGATCGACAACCACCCCGAGGTGGGCGAGGAGCTCCGCGGCCGGATGGAGCAATGGGAACACGGCCTGGAAGAGAATGTGCGAGGGTGGGTCACGAAGTGAGGGCGCCGTGAAAAAATTCATGGATCAAGACAAGAGGATGAGCGGGGCCGAGGCAGTGGCCCGGTTCGTGAACGACGGCGAATCGTTCGTCTTCGCCAATTGCCTGACCGGCATGCCGCTGGCTCTGGTACACGACCTGATTCGGTCCGGCAAGAAGAACCTCATGCTCTTCCAACAGGGAGGCATCGAAGAGGTCGACCAGCTCATCTCCGCGGGCTCGATCGACCGGCTGGCCGTGGCCTACAACTTCAGGATGGGGGGCAAACGCGTCACCCCACCCCTGGACAGGGCACTGAAGGAAGGCAGGCTCCAGGTGGAGGAGCTGACCAACTTCACCCTTCTGGCCATGATGAAGGCCGGCGCCATGGGCTATCCCTTCATGCCTGTCTTAGGGGGTATGCAGGTGACGGACGTGGTGAAGAAGCAGGGGTTCCTCGGTGACGCGTGCTTTGCCGAGGTGAAGGACCCCTTCGCCGGCAAGGACGTCCTGGTCGTGAAGGGCTACTGCCCGGACTTCGCCCTCATGCACGTGCAACGGGCGGACAAGGCCGGAAACGGCCAGCTCTGGGGGGCCATGATCAACAGCAAATGGGCCGCCCTGGCCGCAAAACGGATCATCCTCTCGGCAGAGGAGATCGTCGAGACGGAGGTGATCCTGTCCGCTCCCCATCTCACCATCGCCCCAGCTCACAAGGTCTGTGCGGTCGTCTCCTGCCCCTGGGGAGCGCATCCGTCCGAACTCGCCGGCTTCTACGATTATGACATGATCTTCCGGGCCCTCTATTTCGCATCCTTGAACAACCCCGAGGCAATGAAGGCCTGGATGGACGAGTGGATCTATGATATCTCGGACCGTAACGGGTACCTCGACCTCTACGCGGACAAGTTCGGCCAGGAGACCCTGGACGCGATCAAGGCAAGACCGCTCAAGAGCGTACCTGCTGACTACGGGTTCTCCTTTGCGCCGAACTGGGATGAAAAGGGTTACTCGGATAAGTTTGGCATGAACCTGGACGAGTTCGTCGAATTCATGCAGGAGAAGGGAATCCTCAGAGAGGGGTGATCTCACGAGAAGGAGCAAGGAAAATGGGAGTGAAGTACACGTTGGATGAACTCATCGTCTATCGAGCCGCCCAGGAGATCCGGGACGGGGAGATCGTGGTCATCGGGCAGGGGATCCCCATGGCTGCCGGAGTGCTGGCGCGCAAGACGCATGCCCCGAACTCGCTCATTGTCACCGAAGCCGGCCTCGTCGGGATCGATCCCTTCAAGGTCCCCCTTCACATAGCGGACACGAGTTGCACGCGCGGATATTCGTACGGGTGCGACATGTTCGACATCTTCACGACCCTGGTCAACCGCGGGTACGCGGATGTCGCCTTTCTCGGGGTGGGACAAATCGACAAATACGGAAACGTCAACAGCAGCTACATAGGCAACCCGGATGACTACGAGATGCGGCTGACCGGGGCCGGAGGCGCGCCCGAGTTCGCGGGTCATTCCAAACGGAGCGTCTATACAATGAGCGGAGGGGAGTTCGTGGAGAAACTGGACTATTTCACCACGCCGGGCTACGTGGACGGAGGCAACTCCAGATACGAGGCCGGAATGCCCGAGGGCTCAGGGCCGAGTGCCTTGATCACGACAAAGGGCGTTTTCAAATTCGATGACGACACCAAGGAGATGTACATGGAAGGCATCCATCCCGGCGCGACCGTGCAGGAAATCAGGGCGCAAGTCCCATGGGACCTGAAGGTGGCCGACCCACTGGAAGTCACCAAACTCCCGAGCAAAGAAGAAGTGAACATTATCCGTGCCTTTGCCCCTGATATCTCCGTGGGGCGCAGTCTCTATGTGGAACTGCTTACCCGTAGCGTGCTTGATGTCTTGTCCAAGGCAACAGAAAGAGAAGAAGGGGTAGAAGCATGATCATCGACGAGGCCTTCAAGACAGAAGCGCCGTCGGGGCACTTTGGTCCAGCACTTCCTGCAGCTCGACCACGTTCCCGTCCGGGTCGCGGCCGTAGGTTGCTTTGGCGATGCCCAGGTCCTGGGGCGGGCAGTGGAACGTCATCCCCGCCGCCTTGAGCCTCTCGTATTCGGCATC
>JAUWSZ010000526.1 GCA_030609865.1 bacterium
GAAAGCGCATGAATCTTATCCACTGTTTGAGTTTGTCTCGTCCTCGTCCTCGTCCTCGAACATGTATTGGGGGTTTTCTTCACTGAATGGAACAGCAACTCAAGTTCATACCGCGCCACAATCGCTTCTTCCCGGTTCGAGGACGAGGACGAGGACGAGGACGAAGGATCATGAGGCGAGAGCCGCTCCTACCCTCTTCCCGCCTTGCCTGAACTCTTCGACTCCATCCGCAGCTTGTACTCGACGGCATCCACCAGGGCCTGCCAACTCGCCTCGATGATGTTGTAGGAGACCCCCACCGTCGACCACCGATGTTTCCCGTCGCCACTCTGGATCAGCACCCGAACGTGGGAGCGTGTCCCCTCCCCGGAGGGCAGCACCCTCACCTTGTAGTCCATCAGCCGAACCGACCGGAGCCCGGGGTAGAACTTCTCAAGGGCCTTCCGCAAGGCGTTGTCCAGGGCGTTGACCGGGCCCTCCCCTTCGGCGGCGGTGTGCTCGACCCTGCCGTCCACTTCGATCTTGACCGTTGCCTCGGAATAGGGCGGCTCCTTTTCCTCTCTCTTCTCATCGATCACACGAAAACCGACCAGATTGAAGAACTTCTCCCTTTCCCCGAGGGCCTTTCTCATCATCAACTCAAAGGAGGCCTCTGCCCCTTCGTAACGATACCCCTTCTTCTCCATGTTCTTCAGGGTGTCCATGATCTCTTGCGCCGCCCCTTTCTTGCGCCTGAGATCCAACCCGAACTGCCTTGCCTTCTCACCGATCGTCGATTTTCCGGAAACGTCCGATACGAGGAAACGACGCTGATTCCCGACAACCTCCGGCTGAATGTGCTCGTACGTGCGCGGGTTCTTCGTCACCGCGCTCACGTGGATCCCCCCCTTGTGGGCAAAGGCGCTCTCTCCCACGTAGGGGCGCTGCCTGTTGGGGATCTGGTTGGCCAGTTCCGCGACGAAACGGGAACACTCCCGAAGGCTTCTCAGCTTCTCCCTGGGCACACACGGCATCTTCATCTTGAGCTGGAGGTTGGGAATCACGGAACAGAGGTTCGCGTTCCCGCATCGCTCTCCGTACCCGTTGATCGTTCCCTGGATCTGCACCACCCCTTCCTGGACAGCGGCGAGCGAATTGGCCACCGCCAGATCCGAATCATTGTGCGCATGGATCCCGAGAGGCACCTTGACGATGGGGAACACCTCGCGAACGATCTGCTGCAGGCGGGACGGGATCATCCCTCCGTTCGTGTCACACAGGATGATGCAGTCGGCTCCGGCCTCTTCCGCAGCCTGGATGCACCGGACGGCATGCTCAGGATTCGAGATGTACCCATCGAAGAAGTGCTCCGCATCGAAGAAGACTTCCTCGAGTCGCTTCTTCAGGAAAGAAATCGAATCGCGGATCATCCGAAGGTTCTCCGTGTAAGAAACGCGGAGGGCCTCCTTCACGTGCAGATCCCACGTCTTGCCGACCAGCGTGGCCACCCGGACCCCGGACCGCAGGATCGTCTGGATACCCGGGTCCCGAGAGGCCGTGAGCCCCGGGCGCCTCGTCATTCCGAAGGCGGTAAGCTTCGCCTGCGCGAGGTTCAGCCGGACAGCCTCCTGGAAGAAGGCCGTGTCCTTCGGGTTCGCACCCGGCCAGCCTCCTTCGACATAGTCCATCCCGAAGTCATCAAGCTTCTTCAGGATGAGCAGCTTGTCTTCTTTGGAGAAGTTGATGTACTCGGATTGATCGCCTTCTCTCAAGGTGATGTCGTAGAGTACGATTCGTTTGGTTGCCGACGACCCTTTTCTCTTCTTCAAGCCTTTTCTTCCTCGCCTCCGAGCTCGAACGCTTCGTGCAGGGCGCGAACGGCAAGCTCGGTGTATTTCGATTTGATCACGCAGGAGATCTTAATCTCCGAAGTGCTGATCATCTCGATGTTGATCCCCTCGTCATAGAGGACCTGAAACATCTTTGCAGCCACGCCGGCGTGCGTTTTCATCCCCACGCCGATGATCGAAATCTTGCTGACCTTCTCATCGGTCACGATTTCGGGAACCTCGAGCTCTTCCACAGTGGGTTGGAGGATCTCGATCGCTTTCCTTAGATCGCCCTTGGGCACCGTGAACGTGAGGTCGGTGAAGCCCTCCCGGCTGATGTTCTGAATGATCATGTCCACGACGATGTTCGCACTCGCGAGAGGGTTGAAGATCTTGGCCGCCACGCCCGGCCGGTCCGGCAGCCGGCGAAGCGAGACCTTTGCCTCGTCTTTTTTGTACGCCACGCTCGTAACAAGGACTTTTTCCATCGAAGGCTCCTCCTTTACCACGTAGGTGCCACTCACCTCCTTGAAGCTCGACAAAACGTGAATCGGCACGTCGTGTTTCATCGCGAATTCCACGGACCGGGTCTGGAGGACCTTGGCCCCCAGGCTGGCCATCTCCAGCATCTCCTCGTAGGAGATACGTTCGATCTTTCTCGCGTTCACGCACACGTTGGGGTCCGTCGTGTAGACCCCGTCCACATCCGTGTAGATTTCACAGATGTCCGCTTTAAGGGCGGCGGCGACGGCGACGGCGGAAAGGTCGGATCCACCTCGTCCGAGGGTGGTCACGTTTCCGTTCTCGTCCACGCCCTGAAAGCCCGCAACCACGGCAACCTTGCCCCGGTCCAGGACGTTCTTCAAGCGGGAGCACTCGATGTCCACGATCCTCGCCTTGCTGTGGACGCTGTCCGTCAGCACCTTGATCTGGTGCCCCAGACAGGACTCGGCCGGCACCCCCAGGTCTTCCAGCGCGATGGCCAGCAGGCCGATGCTGACCTGTTCCCCGGTGGATACGATCACATCGTACTCGCGCTCACTCGGCTCGGGAGAAACTTCCTGCACGAGGTCGATCAACCGGTTCGTCTCCCCGGCCATGGCAGACACGATCACGGCAACCTGGTGACCCGCTTTCCAGGTCTTGGCAATACGCTGGGCCACATGTTTGATCCGCTCCACGCTGCCCACCGAGGTACCCCCATATTTCTGCACAACACACCCCATCAGAGTCTTCTCCTCACGTAATTTTGGACAGCCTCCTAGAGATGCTGCGCCTCAAACCGACGCGTGGGGCCTCTCATAAGTTCTGTCCCCATTTCTGGCAAGTCATCTGCCCTCACTGTTTGACAACAGGTATTAGCAGTTAGGTCTTAGGTATTAGCCCACCCCACTCCCCCATGGCGCGCATTCTGACGGGGGGTGGCTGGGAGCTAAAACCTTATACCTAATAGCCAATGAATTCACTGGCTGTCCCCGAATTGCCCTTCATCCCTCTGGAACCCCGGCCAGGGCGGAGCGAAGGGCTTCCCACCGTTCTCGAGGTAGGTCCCCAATCCCCTCCAAGGTAATCACCCTTCCCGTTTCGTTTTGGAAGTCCAGAGAGATC
>JAUWSZ010000352.1 GCA_030609865.1 bacterium
CGGGTCGATTCCATCCACGCGAACCTCCCGGGCCGTGTAGCCATCGATGAGCACGGAATCGCACCCTGCAACGAAGATCGACTCGTCCGGTGCATGCACGATCGTAATGTCCTTGATGAGGATGTTCCTGCACAATTTGAATGCGATGGGCTTTACACCCCGTTCAAACAATTCGTCGTCGATCTGGTACATGATGGTGCTCAGGACCCATCCGAAGGGTGGCGGTGGACTCGTGTCCATGCCCGGCCAGGGGTCGAAGGCGTCGGTGCCGTCGATGATCCCGGGACCGATTACGGCGACGTTTTCCAGGTTCTCCCCCCAGATGAGGCTGTGTTGGATACAACTTTGAGAGGTGTCCTGATATTCACTCCACGGGCTTTCTTCGCGCGGGTCGTATTCCTTCATGACCCGTGTGCCCCTCAGGATAGCGTCCTGCTCGAGTTTCAATGTCACATTGCTCTTCATGTGGATCGACCCGGACAGAAAGATGCCCGGGGGAAAGCGCACGGTCCCACCGCCTTGATCGCTACACGCCTCGACCGCGGCATTGATGGCGGCCGTGTCCAATGCCTCACCATCTCCCACTGCCCCAAAGTCATAGACGTCGACCACGAAAGCTTCCTTTTCCCCTCTTGCCTGCAGGTCGGACAGGGTGAGCGTATAGGTCCGGCCGGCACCGCTCATACTGCTTTCATGGACAACCGCTTCGCTTTCTATGCTCTCTGCATGCCATGTCTCCTGAAAGACATCCCGGGCCAGAACCCACGTGCCAGAAACGTCTCTGGAGAATTCCTTCACCCCACTCCGGGTAATCGCGATTTCACAGATCTCTTCCCTGTCGAGATGAAACGTGTCCTCTTCCCCCAGGATCCATTCCTCTCCGGTGGCGCCAAAGTACCGGATCACGCCTTGACCTGTGATATGCAGCTGGTAATCAAAGCGAAGGGCATCGCCGTTTCCTGTCACATTGTCGCACACCAGGGTTGCCGTTACGTGCCCTTCCAATTCCGGTTTTCCCTTTGCGCTCCCCCGCGGATCGAACAGGCTGATTGTATCCCTCTTCATGACATAGGCTTCGGCAGTCGTTTCGATTCGCTTCCCCTTGACGGACCCGAATCCCAGAGGCTCTTCGAATTTGATTGTAACCTCCGCTGCCGCGTCCGGGGATCTACTCAAAACCCAGCCGAAATCCCTGTAGGTGTTTCTGTCCGTTTGCCAGTATTCCACCAAAACCGTGGTCAACTCATCCCCCCACCGCTCGAGGAAGACATCCGGAAGGACGAATCCCTCCTTGCTCGTGAGCAGGGTGGACTCGAACCTGCTCCCTTTCATCCCTTCCGCCCACGGGACCTGCGCCTCGCCGGTGTATTTCCTCCTCACCTCCTTTTCCGAATCAAGGATCACGAGCCTGTACCCGCTTCCCTCGGACACCTCGCCCTTTCCCCCCGAGGAGAAACCACCCCCGCTCTCCGAACAACCGGATACGACCGTTAGTATCAATAATCCCGCAATCACCATCGTTAGTCTTGATGTCATTGATCTATAGGCGTTTTCTCTTAGGTAGGAACAGAATAAGGGAGAACTTACTTGTTTGTAAAGAGTGAAAACACCCAAGATATGAGGGTAGACCGCGGCAAGGGACAGAAGGGAGAGACGGGATAGCCTCCCTTCGAAAGATTGTATCCCGGAGACACACAGAATTCGAAGGAAGGATGCGAAAACCGGGCAAACAAACCTGGCAAGAGGAAGGCCGAAGAAGGAGGCAGAGAGTTGGAAAGGGAAGAGCAGGACTACCTACCATACACTGAGGTCAGTTCATCACGGGAAGAATGTCAGGGAATTCGTTTGACCGGCATGATTCACGCCGGAGGTAATTATAACAATCTCCCAGGCCTCTAGGCTGGCCCTTCCTCCTACCTAATATTTCCTTCGAAAATCTTACTCCCTGTGCCGTTCTTGAAAATTCCAGGTAGTTGGTCAAAATTGATCGTGCGCTTATTCGTGGTTTGCGATCATGATAACACACCGCTCGTTGCCCAGACGATCTGCTTCCCCTCCCAATGTTTCCTTCTGATATCGTATCCTCGAGACCTGCTCCCACGATGTTACGTGCAGCTTGCTCTTATCTCGATCGCGTGCCTGAGAGCTGTCCGGATGCTCATGCCGGCCACCCCCTGTTCCTATCTGTTTGCCAGGAAAGCCTGTTCCGTTATATTCTTACCGGCGTGAAAATGATCTTTTCCCCTGTACAACCCGGAAACAGCCAGAAAGGGAACCGAACATGAAGAGCCCGTGGTTCAAGGAAGAGCACGAGATTTTTCGGAAGACCGTGAGATCCTTCATGGAGAAGGAGCTGGCCCCCCATGCGGAGGAGTGGGAGGCGAAGAAAGACTTCCCGGATTGGGTCTTCAAGCGAATGGGCGAGATGGGCTTCCTGGGCATCACCTACCCGGAGGATGTGGGTGGATCCGCGTGCGACTACTTCTACAAGGTGGTCTTCTGCGAGGAGCTTGCTCGCTCCGACTGCGGGGGCCTGAACATGGCCCTCATGGTGCAGTCCGACATGGCGTCCCCGCCGATCAACATCCTCGGCACCAAGGAGCAGAAAGAGGAGTACCTGGTCCCGATCATCAAGGGTGACAAGATCTGTGCTTTGGGCATCACCGAACCGAATGCCGGCTCCGATGTGGCCGCCATGAAGACCACGGCCAGGAAGGACGGCGACCATTACGTGATCAACGGATCGAAGACATTCATCACGAACGGCGCGCGCGCCGACGTGATCATCCTTGCCGCCAAGACGGATCCGGACATGGGCTACAACGGAATCAGCCTCTTCCTCCTGGACACGGACCTGCCGGGCTTCTCGGTGAGTCGCAAGATCGAGAAGATGGGGATGCATCCGTCGGACACGGCCGAACTGGCCTTCGAGGACGTGCGGGTTCCCAAAGACAAGCTTCTGGGCGAGGAGGGTAAGGGGTTCCTCGAGGTGATGATCAACTTCCAGGGCGAGCGCATGGTCGCCGCCATCATGGCCATGGCCGCCGCTGCTCTGGTTTTGGAGAAGACGATCAAGTATGTCCAGGAACGGGAGATCTTCGGCAGGCCGCTGGCTAAGTTCCAGGTCACCCGGCACAAGATCGTGGACATGCTCTGCGAGGTCGAAGCGGCCAGGCAGTATGTCTACTACTGCGCGTGGCTCTTCGACCAGGACCGAAACCCGGTACAGGAGGTCTCGATTGCGAAGATCGTCTCCACCGAGATGGCCCTCCGGGTGATCAACGAGTGCATTCAGCTCCACGGAGGTTATGGGTACACGGCCGAATACGGCATCGAGAGGGCCTACCGGGATGCCCGATTGGCCACCATCGGCGGCGGGGCTACCGAGGTCATGAAGGAGATCGTCGGCCGGACAATGGGACTCTGACCGCGACGGGATGCTGGTGGAGGTCGTGTTCGAGGAGATCACGCCGGAGATCTCCCTGCCCAAGTTCCGTCCAAGGAGGAAACCATGACCATCGAGGTTGAAAAGAAAGATCATATCGCAACCATCACGTTCAACCGGCCCGAGGCCCGCAACGCCATGGACCTGGAACACGTGGAGGCCCTTGCAAAGGCATGGATGGATTTTCGGGATGATGCATCCATGCGTGTGGCCATCATCACCGGGGTGGAGAACTCTTTCTGTGCGGGTGCAGACCTCGGTTCCTTGATCCCGCAGATCACGGGGTTGCCGGATGGCGTGGCCGGATTGTTGAAGGGTGAGATGGGAGAGATGTTTCAAGCGGCCATGCTCCGGGACTTCGATCTCTGGAAGCCGATCGTGGCGGCGGTGAACGGCTACTGCATCGCGGGTGGGTTGGAGATGCTCTGCGGCATGGATATCCGCATTGCCTCGGAAAAGGCCGTCTTTGCCCTCCAGGAAGTCCGATGGGGACTTTTCCCCTTCGGGGGGTCAACGGTGCGGTTGCCCCGCGAGCTTACGCACTGCAAGGCGATGGAGATCCTCCTGACCGGCGACAAGATGGACGCCCAAGAGGCACACCGAATCGGGCTGGTGAACTACGTCGTTCCCCACGAGGAGTTGATGGCAACGGCCGAGCGCTTCGCAAGGCGCATCGCCGACAACGGTCCGGTGGCGGTGAGCGCGATCAAGCGGTCGGCCATGGAATGCCTGAGCATGCCCCTCAAGGAGGCTTACGAGCACGAGCTCGAACTGTCCACGCCCGTGTTCCAGTCAGAGGACGCGGTCGAGGGGCCGATGGCCTTCATGGAAAAGCGGAAGCCCGCCTTCAAGGGGAAATGATAGGCGGTCAGGCGGCCAGGTAGTATACTAGCTCTTTGGTCATGGCCACCAGGTCCTCCACGTAGACGAACTCGTCGGCTGCGTGGGCGAGGATGTTGGTTGCCCGGATGAGGCCGAAGCAGGCTACCTCGAGCTTCTGGGGCGCCAACGCCTCGGCAACGA
>JAUWSZ010000478.1 GCA_030609865.1 bacterium
CCCCAAATACGGGCCCATAAAACCCAAACCTCCAACGGGTTTCAACCCATTTTTTTACTTTTTCCAAATTATATTATAATTGTTATTAAAATTGGGGGTTTGGGGGTGGGGGGGGGACCTGGTTGAAGGTGGGAGGTTTTTTGAAAACCGGGATTGATTGTCCTCGGCCTCTTGCAGATCAATATAACAGGTATCTATTGCGAAGGATCCGGAACTCTCGCAGTTGCACTTCCCATTCTTCATGTACCCCGGCCGGATCCTTCCCCTCTTCGACCAACTCCCGGAGCCAGGGACCACCGGCAAGAAGGTCGATGGCCAGTCTCTCGCGCTCGAATTCGTACGGCTCTCGCCTCCAGTCGAAGGCCTCCGGCCACAGCCCGGCCGCGCAGCAAATCAGCTCGATCCCGGTCAGGAAGGGCAGGAATTCCTCTCGATCCACGACGTGGATCTCGACGCCGCCGCAGGTTTCCCCGGCGTACTTGTGGAAGGTTGGCCGGTAAGAGAGGGGTCGGAACCGAACCCCGGGAAGCCCGAGACCGTTCAACGAGCGGGCGAACCCCGCCGGATCGATCCAGGGGGCACCTACGATCTCGAAAGGACGTGTCGTTCCCCTGCCCTCGCTAAGGTTCGTTCCCTCGAGCAAGCAGCCACCCGGGTAGACGGTTGCCGTACCCAGGGTAGGCATGTTGGGGGAGGGCAGGACCCAGGGCAGCCCGGTTTGGTCGAACCACATCCCGCGCTTCCATCCCTCCATGGGCACGATCCGGAGTGAACAGGCAATCTCGAAGGCCTCGTTCATCATCCAGGCAAGCTCGCCGATCGTCATGCCGTGACGGGCGGGCAAAGGGTATCTGCCGACAAGAGACCGGAATTCGTCGGACACAATGTTCCCCTCGAGGGTTGTCCCCCCGATCGGGTTCGGCCGGTCGAGGACCCAAACATCGACGCCTGCCTCCCTGCAGGCCTCCATGCAATACGAGAGCGTGTAGACATACGTGTAGTAGCGGCTTCCCACATCCTGCAAATCCACGAGTAGCAGGTCGACACCCTTCAGCATTTCCCGGGCGGGCCAGAGCGAGGCGGCATCCTGTCCGTACAGGCTGTAAACGGGCACCCCTTCGCACTGTATGTCCTGTTGGCTCTCGACGCCTTCCTGGTCCTGGTGCGTCCCCAGGAGTCCGTGTTCCGGGCTGAACAGGGCCTTCACCCGAAGCTCGGGCAGGCCAACCAGGGCATCCCAGGCATACTGAATCGAAGGAGTCACGGAGGCCGCGTGTGCCAGCAACGCGACCCCGACACCCTTAAGCTTGTCCTTTTCCCTGTCGATAAGAATCTCCAGGCCGGTTCGGACCTTCCCGGGGGACGCTTTCCGGGTCCGCTTCATCGCTTGCTCCCTCTCTGTCACGTGTCAGGGGACGGGGAGGCTGTTGAAAAAGTCCCATCTGCGGCGTTCGGCTTCATCCCTCGTCATTCAACGTACAGGAAGTACGCCTCATTCCTCGGGATCTTGCCTGCCTTGCATCTGGAACTTTTTGAACAGCCTCCAACAGCCGCTTTTTCAACCGGGCCGCTAGGCCCGCATATTGCACGAAGCCTTCTACTGCGAACGGCGTAAGCACGGAATCTTCGGGAGAAGGCATAGCACAATTCTCCCCCGAAGGTAAAAGAGACAAGGTCAAAGGTAAAAGGGAAGGATCAAGTATTGAAGAGGGGATCAAGGGACTTCTCGATAGGCCATTCGCTTGTGTCAGGAATACCCTTGTCAGAACGTTGACCACCCCTTGACCCTTTCACCTTTGACCTTGGGGGTGGTGGGCAGTGGTGGGACCTGGTTGACTTGAAGGTCCGCTTCCGTATGATCAGGGCTCAGGGATAACCGGGACGGAAAGAGGGAACGGGAAATGACAGCCGTGAAGAGTACCAATATCACCTGGCACAAGCCGCTGGTCACCCAGGTGGATCGCGACAAAAGGAACGGTTACAAAGGCGTGGTCCTCTGGTTCACGGGGCTGCCCAGTTCCGGAAAATCGACCTTGGCTCATCAGGTGGAGAGGAGCCTTTTCGACAGGGGATGCAATGCTTACGTGCTCGACGGGGACAATCTCCGACACCGGCTCAACAAGGATCTGAGCTTCACTCCGGAGGACCGCACGGAAAACATACGCCGGATCGGTGAAGTGGCAAACCTCTTTTCCGATGCAGGGATCATCGTCATCTCCGCCTTCATCTCACCGTACCTCAACGATCGGGCCCAGGCACGAGCCCTGAACGCCCCGGGGAGGTTCTTCGAGGTCTACTGCAAGTGCTCGCTCGAAGCTTGTGAGGAGAGGGATCCGAAAGGGCTGTATCGGAGGGCTCGAAAAGGCGAAGTGAAGGGGTTCACGGGCGTCACGGCACCCTACGAGGAACCCGAAGACCCGGAAATCGTTGTACAGACCGACAAACACAGCCTGGATGAATGCGTATCGCAGATCCTGAGCTTCCTCGAGAAGCAGGGGGTCATACCCATCCGTCCCGAGAGCTAGTGGTGGTAACCTAATAATATAGCTATGTTTCAGCAAGGTCTTGCGGCTCAGTGCTGTCCAGGGTTCCCTCTCCAATTTGTTTGGGCTCCGTCTCTCCCGCCCCCTACAAAGTCGCCCTGCACAAATCTCCGAGGGAACCCTGGACAGCACTGAACAACTTGAGTTCTGCCACGGAAACATAGCGACACTTGCCTGTCGGTCCACTGACCCGAGATTCTTCCAGCCATCCCGGACATTTCAGGAGTTCACTGCGCCGGCATGACTTCCTGCTGGCCTTTCCGCAGTTTTCATGGATCGTTCGAGCGACGGCTATCATGAGATGCCCCTCCCACCCAGGGCAGGTTGATAGCTGGACGGCTCAATTGCGTAAGGACAAGGATTTCGAAACAATTATAAGACTTGAACTATCCAATGATCTGACAGCCGCTGAAGTCAGCTGTTAGCTCTTAGCTTTTAGCTCCCCCATTCCCCCAGCGGGATGCTCGCTGCGGGGCGGGGTGGGCTAATCGCTAACAGCTAATAGCTAATAGCCAAGAAAGGAACTGGGAGCAACCCATGAAAAAGGGAATCGGAGACCTGTTTCAGGAGGAAACCAAGTTCGAACGGGATCGACTGCCCGGAGGCTACCTGGAGTGGTCCAAGAAGCCGGAAACGTACAAGCAGTACCCGGACCGACCGCGGGTAGCGCTCCCCCGGCCCTCGACGGAGGGGGGAGCGCCCCTGTGGGATATCCTGTCCCAAAGGAGAAGCGCGAGGGATTTTCTTGAGCGGCCGGTGGCGGCTCACCAGCTCTCTCAGCTGCTTTGGGCATCACAGGGCATCACGGCCGAACAGTTCGGCTACAAGTTTCGTGCCGTGCCCTCCGCGGGCGCCCTGTATCCTGTGGAGACGTATCTCGTCGTCAACGACGTTGAGAAGGTTCCTCAGGGCGTGTACCACTACAACGTCTTGGAGCACTGCCTGGAACAGCTCAAGGAAGGAGACTACCGGGTGACGATCGCAAGGGCAGCTCTGGATCAGAAGATCGCGTACGACGCAAACATCGTCTTCGCCTGGACGGTCGTTCTCGATCGGTGCAAATGGAAGTACAAACAGAGG
>JAUWSZ010000671.1 GCA_030609865.1 bacterium
GCATTCCTGCCTCTACTGGCGCACCCCCATGATCCTGATGCCGCCCCAGGCGTTCCTGCTCGAGCCCACCTCCTGGCTGCGGGCGGTCTCCGAGTACGGCGGGACGATTTCTCAGGCCCCGAACTTCGCCTATTCCCGTTGTGTCAAATGGATCGACGAGAGCGCGATGGAGGGCCTGGATCTCTCCTCCTGGAGGGTGGCGCTCGTGACCGCGGAGCCGGTGAACCCGAACGCAGTCGATGCCTTTGCCCGTAAGTTCGAGACGGGGGGCTTCAAGAGAGAGGCAATTTGTCCGGCCTACGGGCTGGCCGAGTGTACGGCAGGGGTGACGTTCCCGCGGCTCGACGGGGTGGACCCGGTCGACGAGGTGGATCGGGAGTCGCTTAGCGAGGGCCGTGCCGTTGCCGCCGCGGACCCGGAGGACGCCGTCGCGCTTCCTTCCCTCGGCTGGCCGCTCCCGGGTCACGAGGTAAGGATCCTGGCCGGGGACGGAACCGAGTGTCCGGAACGAGTCGTGGGGGAGGTGCTGGTTCGCGGCCCTTCCCTGATGGAGGGGTACTGGCAACGACCGGAAGCGACCCGTGAAGTGGTGCGTGACGGCTGGTTTCACACGGGAGATCTGGGCTACCTCGTCGGTGGAGAGCTCTACATTTGTGGGCGGCGAAAGGACCTGATCATTGTCAGAGGCCGGAACTACGACCCCCAGGATTTCGAGCGCGCGGCCGAGAGTGTGGAAGGCGTGAGGCAGGGATGTGTCGTTGCCTTTGGGACCTACGACGAAGACAAGTCGAGCGACGCCGTGATTTTGATATGCGAGACCCGGGTACGTGATGAGACAGCCCGCTCTTCGCTCCTGAACAAGATCCACGCGGTGGTCACCGACGCATGCATGATTCCGGCCTCGGAGATCCTGCTGGTCCTGCCGGGAGCGCTCCCCAAGACCTCGAGCGGCAAGCTCCAGAGGAGACGATCGCGACAGCTCTGGGCGTCGGGCGAGCTTGCCCCGAAGCGCACGCGCCGCCGCGACTTGGCCAAGATGGCTGCAAAGTCGGGACTTGGATTTGCCGTAAGCAGTGCACGGCGAAGGCTTCAGCGCAAGTGAATCGTACACCAGAGCCCACCCTGAACCCGGCGGCATTCCTCATGGTACACCTCGGTGTGTTTCTGGATGGGACCTTGCCCGGGCCGGTCCTGGACCTGGCCTGCGGGGGAGGCCACAACGGGGTCTTCCTGGCAGCAGAGGGCCTGCCCGTCGTGTGCTGCGATCGGTCTCCGGAGGCCCTGAAACGGACGCGAGACCTGGCGGACGAACACGGGGTAACGGTAGGAAGCTTGTGGCAAGCCGACCTGGAGCGGGAAGGGGCAAATCCGTTGCCCGTCGACTTCTATGGAGGGGTCCTGGTGTTTCGATATCTGCATCGTCCGCTGATTCCTCACATCAGGGAATCGCTCAAGGTGGGCGGTGTCCTGATGTACGAGACGTTCACGGTCGAGCAGCCTCGGTTCGGCAGGCCGAGGAACCCGGATTTCTTGCTGAAGAAGGGGGAATTGCGAGGGTGGTTCGAGAATTGGGAGGTGATCGACTTCTTCGAGGGTATCCGGGAGGGCCCGGAGAGGGCGGTTGCCCAGATTGTGTGCCGGAAACCGGGGTGATCGACAAGGTCCTCACCGAAATTAGATGTGCGATTGATGGGGGAAAGACCCGTGGAAATGCAGGACATCCTACTGGCCGTTTAAGGAGCCACGACATGCCGATAAAGAAATCCTACGATGCCATCATCATCGAACGACTCCAGAAGTGGGCCCCGAACATGACCCGGGCGAACGTCATCGCTGACTATTTCTACACCCCGCAGGATCAAGAGGACGAGATGCGCCTGATGGAAGGGGATTTCCAGAACGGCGCCATGGCCCCGGACCAGATCGGCCCAAATCGTCCTTTCCCCGAGGCCGCTCACTACCGGACCGAGATCGAGGGTCTGTATCTGTGCGGTCCTTACATGTTCCCCGGGGGTGGTGCAAGTGCAGCCGTAGGCTACAACGCATTCAAGATCATCGCCGAGGATTTAGGCCTGGAGAAATCCTGGGAAAGCAACGAACGGGGCTACTAATGGTGCGGCAGGAAGAAATCGAAATGGAGAGATGCGGTTTTAGGGAACGGTTCGTTACGCCTGTCCTGGTTGTGTTCTGTGTCATGATCTTGTCTTGGCTGGTATACAACCTCAGCTGGCGTCTCGAGAACGCGACCCTTCACCGCATCCTGGCCTCCGTGTCCGGGGCCCTGCTGTTTCTCTCCGTGGCTCTCGGAACGTTGGTGGTCTATGCGATGGCCTATTTCAGGGGGGCGTCGTTAAAGGAAAGGATTGCGGCCTCCCTGATCAATCCCTTCCTCTGGGCAACCAAGGAGTGCATCCGGCTCTGCATATCCTTCACCTTCCTGGAAAGCGTCTACTACTACCTGAATCCTCTGAACATCTGGCTGGTGTTTGGCGTTACCGCCGAGATGGCCCTGGCGGAGATGCTTTGCAGGCGGCGGCTCAGAAGCAGGGGAGAGGCGATCCGGGTTCTCCATCCGACCGCCGTGGCTGTCCTGTTGATCAGCCTGTCCCTGGTTGTTTCTCTTTACGTGTGGGGTGAGGGCGAGAACGTGTACGTCCTCTTCCTCGAAGGGTACCGAGTCTTGTTTGGGCCCGGCACCGGTGTGCAGGTGACGCTGTAACAACGAGGAGGGAGACGCGGGAATGTCTGAGGA
>JAUWSZ010000196.1 GCA_030609865.1 bacterium
GCACGTAGATCAGGGTCTCTTCCCAGACGACTCCGCGCTCGCGTTCCCCCAGGTAATGGGCCTCATCGAGGATGACCAGTTCGTAGGGCAGGGGCGTCTTCTGCCACATGCAATCGTAGAGCTGGTTTCGGAGGATTTCCGTGGTGCCCACGATGAGCGGCGCCTGGGCGTGCTCTTTACGGTCCCCGGTAACGATGCCCACGCGGTCGGGCCCGAAGGCGGCTCCGAACTCCTCGAACTTCGCGTTCGAAAGGGCCTTCAGGGGGCATGCGTACCAGGCGTGGCCGCCCGAGTCCAGGCATTGCTGGATCGCCTGCTGTGCGATCCAGGTCTTCCCGGACCCGGTGGGGGCCGAAACAAGCACATCGCTCGCCTCGAGCCTGGCGACCGCCTCGGTCTGGAACGGGTCGGGCTGGAAGGGCTGGTCTTCCGGGACGCCGATCTGGGCGAGGATGGCTGCGAACCTAGCGTCAGGCCTTCTGGGACCGCCAGGAATCGGCTTTGGCTTTGCGCGCCGGCGGGGGGGACGCTTCTTCCGCTCCTCGTTTCCGTGGGATTCGGGTTTGCTCTTCACGATGTTTTTCAAGACCCCTCTGGGGGCGGAGCATCCCAGTCGCGGCTCTTTCCCGCTTCCCTGCGGAACCTTTCGATGCCCAGCTGAATAAGCCTGTGGACCAACTCGCGGCAGGGAATCCCGCTCGCCTCCCAAAGCTTTGGATACATGCTGATGTTCGTAAACCCGGGGATCGTGTTCAGCTCGTTGACCAGAACGCTTCCGTCCGGCTTGACGAAGAAGTCGACCCGCGCCATCCCTTCCCCGAACAGGGCAACGAAGCTTCGAACACCCAGATCCCGGACCTTCGCGATCACGTCCTCGGGCAGGTCGGCAGGGATCTTCAAGTCCGCGCCATTCGGGTCGTGATACTTGGCCTCGTAGGAGTAGAACCCATGCCTCTGCCCGGGGATGACCTCTCCGGGGACCGAGGCGATCGGGTCCTCATTGCCCAGGCAGAGCATTCGATCTCCCGACCCTCGACGAACTCCTCGACGATCGCCTTGTCGTCGAACTGCCATGCGTGTGCAAGGGCCTTCCCGAGGGCCTCGAGGGATTCCGCCTTCGTGATCCCCACCGAACTGCCTAGGTTGGCAGGCTTCACGAACAGAGGAAGGCCGAGGGTTCTGCGTGCCTGATCGAGATCGGGCGGGACGGTCGGCCTGTTGTGATAGACCAGGTATCGAGGCACCGGGATCCCTCGCTCCTGAAGGAGGCGCTTCATCACTTCCTTGTCCATGCAGACCGACGAGGAGAGCACGCCGGGCCCGACGAAGGGCACCTGGTACATCTTGCAGAGGCCCTGGAGTGTGCCGTCCTCCCCGTAGGGACCGTGGAGGGCCGGAAAGACCACGTCCAGGCGGTGCATCCTGGTTCCGCCGTCCTTCTGGACGAGAAAGAGGGCCCCTTCGTCCCGATCCAGGAGGATCCTGCGGCCCAGGGGCAGCGGCTTCGGGTCGGGCGCGGCCAGAAGATCGTCCGAGAAGACCTCCCTGGTTTCGAGAAGGAGCCAGTCTCCCTGCTTGTCGATCAGGATCGGTATGGGCTGGTACGCCTCCGGGTCCAGGGCCTGGATGATGTTCCTGGCAGACTGCCAGGAGACCTCGTGTTCGGCCGACATCCCTCCCAGCACTACCCCGATGTTCACGCGCCGCTTCTCCATCTTCGCCTTTCTCCGCTCGGCCGTTCTCCAGGATCCTCCCTATACAATCACAATTTCACTTTATTTTCTAGCCAGGATCGTTTATACTTGGTGGGTTGTGAATTTCACGCAAGGTCGCCGTCCCCGACGCGATCGATATGAAGGAGGAATCATGGCCCGAATTTCTGTAGAAGATTGCCTTCGCAAGGTAGAAAGTCCCTTCTCGCTCGTGCATGCCGCCGTGCGTCGCGCCCGTCAGCTTCGGATGGGCTCGAAGCCGCTGATGCAGAAAAAGGGTGACAAGCATACGGTTATCGCACTGCGAGAGATCGCACACGGCCTGGTCGAACAGGTTCCTCTGTCCGAACTCGAGGAGGAACTCAATGCCCAATCGCCGGTCACACCGGAGGAAGAGTTCGCCCAGGTCTTCGACTCCCCGGACCTGAACGTGAAGCTGGATGCCGACCAGGAAGAAGAGGACGACAAAAAAGCGAAGAAGGGCGCCGAGAAAGACCCGGAGGACGACCCGGAGGATTGGGATGAAGAGGAGGGGGAGGAGGAGGAGTAGTAGTAGGCCCGCCCGATCGAAGTCTGCCTTCACAGCCCCTCGGGCCCTCCCGGACCCGGGGTCCCATCCGCAAACCGTTCACGAACAACTCGTATGCGTTTGACACGCATCCTTCTCTGGTCAACGGGCATCTTGCTGGCAGCCATCCTGGTGGCCTGTCTGATGCTCGCCCTTTTCTTCCCGCGCGATTCGCTCGAAGAGAGGCTCAAAGGGTCGTTGAACGACAGGCTCCGCCCGCTGCGCGTCGATTTTTCGAGGATCCGCCTGTTCTGGAAAGATGGTCCCGGCCTTTCGGTCGACGAGCTTCGCCTCTTCGCATCGGGAACTCAGGCCGGCCACGATGCATTTCTGTCCGTAGACAGGCTCACCTTTCGACCCTCTCTCGAGGACCTTGCCGGCCGACAGATGGCTCTCCATTTCATCGTTGAATCCCCCGCCTTTCGCTCGGACCAGGCAGAAGGAACCGTCCCTGCGCTTGCGGGAATCGCAGGCGCCCTTGCACAAGGGCTCGGCGCCCGACAGGTTGGGCAAAGAGGTGCCGCGGATTCCCCCCGGCCCGAGTCCCTGTCTGCGCTCATCCCGCTGCCCGGCGGCTTCACGCTGACGGGTGCGAGCCTGGAGATCCGGGACGGCGCCCTGGATGCCGCTCCCTCATTCGCGATGTCGGGGATGCAAGCCTCCCTCCGGGTCGAGCCGGACCTTTCTTTTCAAGCGGAACTCATGAAGGGGGCCCTCCGTTGGAGCAGGGACGAGAAGGGCCGTCTCCGTCTGTCCTCCATCGTCGGGGCTGAGATCAGGGGGCGGGCGGTCTCCCTGGAGGGCTCGCAGGTGGCGGGGACGCTTCGCCTCGAGGAGACTGTGCTCGAGTGGCGGGCGCGGACCGCCGTGTTGCCCGAACCGGTGAAGCTGACCTTTCGCCTCGAAGGGATGCCCGATCGGGTCCTGTCGATCCCGGAGATCCTACTGACCGGGCCGGGTCTGGAGATCGGCATGGCAGGCTCGACCAAGCTGAAGGAGGACGGCCCCTGGGAGATCGAGATCCGGGACCTGCGTGCAAAGGTGGAGAGCTGGCAACCCTTCTGCTCACTCGCTTTCCCGGAAATCGCCCTTTCCGGCAAGCTCTCCGTGCTTGCCGAGCGGGTCAAGGTCGAGCCGGGCCGAGTCGTCCTGCCCGCGCTGCGCGAGGGCTCATTTCGCACGACCCGGGCCGAAGGCCTTTCGTGCGAAGGGCTCGTGCTTCGTTTCACGAAAGGCCGCCTGTCTCGAGCAGACCTTGGGGGCACCACCGTGAGCCTGGGCGGGCTCAATGTAAACATAGAACAACAGGAAGGCGGCTGGACCGGCACGATGGAGCTTGCAAGGCTGGAGGCGATGGGAGGGGAGGCCTTTCGGGTCTCAGGGCCCGTCTCGGTCAGCGCAAGATGGTCTGAAAGGGGAACCGCCTCGACGGCGATCCTGGCCGTCGACTTGACCCGTGCGAGCCTTGCCTACAGGGACCTCCTGGACAAGCCGCCCGATGTGTCTCTGCAGCTGGGGGTTCGCGCCCGCATCCATCCCGATGAAATCAGGGTGGGAAGGGCCTTCCTCAACCTCGGAGACACGGAATGGACCCTCGAGGGCTCGGTCAGGGATCCGGCAAGGCCGTTCCTGAACGCGAGGCTGGCCCCGGACATCGTCTCCCTGGAGGCCCTGGCCCGGATATCGCCGGTACTGCAGGCACACGCCCTGGGCGGCCGAGTCGAGGTGAAGGAACTCACCCTCGCCGGGAGGCTGGGAGCGATCAGAGAAAGCGCGGTGCTCCAGGCGCGTGTGGCCAGCAAGGACCTGACGGTGCACGGCACCTCGGTCAAGGGCGTGTACGCGCAAGCCTTCTATGGCGATCAAAAACTCGCGATCGACCCCGTTGTGATACAGCCGGGAACGGGCATGATCAGCGCCGCGTTTTCGGCCGACTTCTCCCGGGCCTACCTGCAGGAAGGCCTTCACCAGTACTATGGCACCCTGCAAATCGACCACGTGGAGATGGACGAGTTGCTCCGACTGGCCTCGGCTCGGCTCGAAGGAACGGCCCGGGGAAGTGCAGACGCGAACCTTGCCTTTCGGGGCACGGGCCTTGCCTGGCCCGAGGCGGCAGTCAACTTGGAGGCAAAGGCACGGATCTATCTGAACCACTTGGCCCTCGACGGGGAAGACGGCGAGGACACGGATTCGAAAGAGGCCCTTGCCGAAAGACTCGGACATATCGTGGAAGGGATCGACTCGGAAGAAACGGTTCCGCAGGAGGAGGACCTGATCAACCCGGAACAAGAGCGTCTTCTCACGGCGAACCGGGCCGCCGGATGGTTCACGATCCGGGACGGGAGCATCCACACCGACAATCTCGTCGCAATCTACGAGGGCAAGCTCATCGAGATCCAGGGATCGGTCGACCTGGCAGGCCGCCTCCAGGTAGAGAAGGGGAAGCTCTTCACCGGCGGCAGGATGGTGCCCTTCCGGCTCGATTGCAGGCTCGGCGAGGAACGCTGCAGGCCGAGCCCTGACCTCGAAGAGACGGGAAAGAGCGCGGCCGCCGAGCTCTCGGCCGGCGTTCGCCTGCTCTCCGAAACGGCGCAAGGCGTGTACCAGGACCTGTTGTTCTAACAGGGCGTTCACATGAACCAGCTGGGCCGTTCTTCCATCCAGCGGCGTGCCGTTTCCCGAAGCCATTCTTCCAGGCCTTTCTGGATGTAGAATCGGGGTTGCAGCAGATCGTCATCCGGGGCGATCACGCCCTCCTCGATCGCGGTCCTTGCCAGGGCCGTGTGTGGATAGATACGGACGCCGATCGAGAGCTTAACCAGGTCCAGGGGCAGGGAATCGACAAATTCGAAACCCTCGATAACCGATTCCCTCGTTTCCCCCGGCCCCCCCAGCAGCTGGAAGCCTATCTGGCTTATCCCGTGATCGGCCAGCATTTTCGAGAACTCGCACACAACCTTCTTGTCGAAACGCTTGTTCATGCTGGCGAGCATCCGGTCTGATCCGCTCTCGAAGCCAAGACTCGCCTCGGAGCAGCCGGCCTCTGCCATGTCCTTTACGAGATCCCTGTCACCCACACCGGGGTAGATGATGCAGGCCCAGGATATGTCCAGATTCTCCTTCGCAAGGGCTCTACACAACTCGCGCGCATACGAGGCCGGCACGTTGAAGGTATTGTCAACGAACATGAACCGCTTGAACCCGGCCCGGCGGCGCCGGGCGATCCACTCGACCACGGCCTCCGGAGACCTCTTCCGCAGACCCCTCCCCTCAATGGTCGCGGTCGAGCAGTAGCTGCAGTCCATCGGGCATCCCCGCCGGGTCTGGACCGCAATCATCATGTCCTTGTTTCCGGCGTCGGCCGCGCCGAGCAGGTGGTCATCGGGCAGGGGAAACTCGTCCAGGTCCTTGGTGAAGGCCCTCTCCCCTTGAAGGCCTTGCCCCGCCAGGTACAGGCCCGGCACGCCGGAAAAATCGGCCCCCCTTTCCAGATCGTCCAGCAGGATCGTAAAGGCCTTCTCCCCCTCCCCCTGAATCCCCATCTCCGCCCCGAGATAGGCCAGCAC
>JAUWSZ010000643.1 GCA_030609865.1 bacterium
CCCGGAGAAGACGTTCATCACGCGCATGGACGGAAAGGGTGCGGTCCTGGCGGGGATCAAGAAGGAGTCGAGCGCCAACACGGTGGAGGTCTGCGAGGCGGTCAAGGAGGAACTGGACCGCCTGCTCGCGCAACCGGCCTACGCTCGGCTGGGGGGGTCGGTCGTCTTCGATCAGTCCCGGTTCATCCGGAACTCCTTCCGTGATCTCCGGAATGCCGGGCTCTGGGGTGGATTCTTCGCGATCTGCGTCCTCTACTTCTTCCTGCGAAGAATTTTTGCCACGGCCCTCGTTGGCGTGGCCATCCCGATCTCGATCATGGTCGCGGTTACGGTGATGTTCTTCAGCGGCATGACGCTGAACGTGATCAGCATGGTCGGGCTGATGCTGGGTGTTGGCATGCTCGTTGACAACTCGATCGTCGTCTCGGAGAACATCTTCCGGCTTCGGGAAAGAGGGGTGGAAGGCGAGGAGGCTTCCCGGACGGGAAGCCGGGACGTTGCCATGGCCATCCTTGCATCCACCCTGACCACGATCATCGTCTTCTTGCCGCTCGTCTTCATGGATTTGGGCGTGATGAAAGTGTACACGCGAGAGGTGGGGACCGCGATTTCCCTTTCCCTCATCGCGTCCCTGTTCATTGCCCTCACCTTCATCCCCCTCGTCGCGTCCCGTCTGCCGAGGGAGAGAAGGAAGCAGAGCCGAATCCTCGATGCCCTGGTCGTCGGCTATCGCCGCCGGCTTCAGTGGGTGCTCCATCATCGCAGCCAGGTCTCCTGCCTGCTTCTGGTCCTGGTGGTGCTGACGATTCTCGTGCCTGTCAGAAAGGTGGCCCAAAAGGGGGAGTCCGCCGGTGATATCCGACGCGTCATGGTCGAGCTGCGGATCAAAGGCGTCCAGGAACGGGAAAGGCTTCTGGAGCCCATGAAAGAAATCGAGGGCGTGCTTTCCGCCAAACGAGACGATCTTGATATCGAGCATATCTTGTTACGGTCCGGATACATGGGTGGACGCAACCGGATCAACATTTTCCTCCGTGAGGACGAGAGGGCGCACCTAACGACCGACGAGGCCCGGAGGCGGATCCTGGCGGTCCTGCCCGCCATCCCGGATGTGGAGTTCCGGATTCCGGAGCACGGCGGCCCCGCCGGGGGAACGCAGGACGAGGTGGGTGTCCTCGTGAAGGGAGACGATCCGGGACGTCTGGATGAGATCGTCCGGGAAGTGATGGATAGAATCGAGCGGATCGACGGGGTCTTGCAGGTCGACAGCGACATGGAGCCCGGGTTTGACGAAATCCAGGTGAAGGTGGACAGGTCACTGGCAAAGAAGTATCGGGTCAGTCCGATGGTGGTGGCTCGGACGATCGCCTTCGGTCTTCGCGGGTATGCCTTGAAGAAGATGAAGACAGAGGATCGGGAGATCGACGTACAGATCCAATTGGAGGAGGAAGACCGGGAAGACGTCTCCAAGCTGAAGGATCTGCAGTTGTTGACCGAGGACGGAAAGCTGATCCCGATCAGCGTTGTGGCCCGATTCCTGGAATCCCCGGGGCAGCAGATCATCCGGAGGAGCGAGGGGAAGCGAACGGTCACGGTCCGTGTGCAGACGAGCGGCCAGGCCCTGGGGATCCTGAAGAAGAAGATCGAACAGGCCGTGGGCGCTGTTCGGTTTCCTCCGGGATACAGTGCCGAACTCGGCAAGGGAATGATGGATCTGGACAAGACGAAAAAGGCCTTTCAAGGTGCCCTTCTCCTGTCTATCCTGCTCATTTACTTCCTCCTGGGGGGCCTGTTCGAATCCTACATTCACCCCTTCACGATCCTGGTTTCCGTTCCCCTGGCCTTGATCGGATCCTACTGGGTGATATACCTTACAGGTTCGTCCCTGGATGTGGCCGCCTTTATCGGCCTGATTCTGATGGTCGGGATCGTCGTGAACAATGCGATCGTCATCGTGGACCACATGAACCGGATACGTCGGACCGGAAGAGACCGGGAAGAGGCAATTCTGCAGGCGGGCCAGGACAGGATCCGTCCCGTCCTGATGACGGCCGCGACGACGATTCTTGGGCTCCTGCCCCTCGCGTTCGGGGGGTCGGGCATTGGGGGGGGGGTGATGTTTGCCCCTCTGGGCAAGGCGGTGATTGGAGGACTCGCCCTGTCCACGCTGCTCACCCTGTTCGTGGTTCCCGTGTTCTACACCTACGCGGAGGATTTTGGTCAGGCCCTCGAGCGCCTCGCAAATCAAGCCGTCCCTGGAAAGGTGAAAGGGCAAAGGTGAAAGGGAGTTGTAAGCTGTTAGCCATTAGCTATTAGCTGTTAGCTCCCAGCCGCTACCCCCCTCGAGGACGCCCAGGAAGGAGGGGTGGTGGGCTAATGGCTAACAGCTAGAGGAAAGGAGAGAAGAATGATAGAGAAGATCAGCCACATCGGAATCGCCGTGAAGAGCATGGAAGAAGCCCTTTCGGTCTTCCAGGACGGTATCGGACTCGAAGTCACGTCGACCGACGAGGTGAAGACACAAAAGGTGCGGGTGGCCTTTCTCCCGGTGGGTGAAACACGCTTCGAGCTGCTCGAGCCCACCCACGATGACTCCCCGATTGCAAAATTCCTCGAGAAACGCGGCGAGGGGATCCACCACATCGCCTTGAAGGTGACGAACATCGAGGAGTCCCTGGCCGAGCTGAAGGAGAAGGGGGTGAAGTTGATCAACGAGGAGCCGGTGCCGGGTGCACACGGCACCCGCGTTGCCTTTCTCCATCCCAAGGGGACCCGTGGCGTGATGCTCGAGCTGGTGGAAGAAAACGAATAGGCCTGAAAATCAGGGGTCAGGGGTCGGGGATCAG
>JAUWSZ010000244.1 GCA_030609865.1 bacterium
ATGGCACCCTCCGACCCCGAATCATTTCGCTTCTATCAGGCCCTTTTCTCCTGCCGCCTTCAGAAGTCCTTCTATCCAGTAGTCATAAAGCTGAAAAGAGTTCTTGACGCCAGGGGTCCCCCCAACGTAGAGGGAAACGATCACCGCTGCGGCATCTACTCTGCCGGCGACGGTCCGGATCTTTTGCTCATCGAAGTAGTTGGCTGCGAGGAGAATTTTGACGTCCCGGTTGCGCATAAGCTCCACGAGTTCCGTCACATGTCTAGCTGAAGGCGGTATTCCGGGCTTCGGTTCCACAGTACCGACCTCCTCCATTCCAAACAGCTTCAAAAAATAGATCCAGTTCTTGTGATAGGTAACGATCGGAGTCCCGCGAAGCGGCAACATCTTCTTCATCCATCCACCGAGATAGCCGAGCAATGGCTTGCCGCGAAACTCCTGTTTTTCGAGGAAAGGGACGAGCGTGTCCTTTTCGGCCATGCTGCAGAGCGTGTCGCCTCCAAGCATCTGCACCAGTTCTGTTCCGAAAAGCTGTTTGTCAAATTGATCCAACAGCCTGTTCAAATTCTCCAGGTAGATTTCCTTTCCCTCAGGATCGTTCTTGACAAGCCCGACGTATATGTTTCGTGCAACCGTCTTCATGTTGATCGGACTGCAGTTTATATGAGGATTTCCATAGATATGAACACCCCCTTCGGATCTGGATTTCACAAGAGGTTTTTCCAGCAAGTGTATGCCATGGGCTACTGCAACATAGCCGGCTTGACCGCTTCTGATCTTCTCGTTTCCCGATTTGTCCACAACGGTGGAAAGCCAGAGTTCAAGATCGAGGCCGGTTGAAAGGAGAACATCCGCCCTTTGGACCATACTGACGAAAGACGGCTTGGGCCGAATGAAATGAGCGTCCTGGTCGCCCTGAACAATCGTTTTGACCGTAACCCGTTCGCCGCCGATCGATTGGGCAATTGCCCCGTAGTCGGGTAACGTGGCAACCACGTCCAGGGGGTGCATTTCTCTTGACACGGCCTCATCGGAATGCGCGAAGGCATAAAACGAAAGTAACAAGACGAACAGAATCTGAAAATACCTTTGCATTTCACCATCTCCTCAAACAGCATCTAATAACGTTCGTGCTTATGGGGTCCCGCGGCGAAATTCAACTGCAAAGTTGCCGCATCCACAGCCTCTCCCATCCCGTGACCGTCCGAATGCTCATACTCGAAGCGCAGCCTCACCCACGGGCTTTGATACCAGGTCACATAAGGCGTTACGCCCCATCGACACACGCCACTACTCGTATAGGCCAATGGCGCGAGGGACAAACCGGGAAGTGCAGCGTAGTCTTTTGTGTCCGGCTCATAATAATCACCCCGGACGCCGATGACCCACCGTCGAGACAATTTGCCCTGTACATAGCTATAGATGCCCCAAGCGTTCAACGTATCGTTTCCGGAGCCGTCCGGAGCCAGAATATTCCTGTAGAGAACGTATGCTTCGCTCCTCCATTCTATGTTGCGGTACCGCATCCGTTCCGTAGGTTCCCACAACAGGCACAAATCCGCCCCGAACACCCAAGTGCTGAGAGTATCCTTTGCCTGTTGTACAGAATCGCCGGGCAAAACATCCCATTCATCATTCCAGCCGACAAGCCCTGTAAGACCCCATTCCAGGTAGGTGTCTTTGGTGAGGTCGCGATAGTTCTTATAGTGAAGAAGCGTGGCGGGGAGACTCACAAAATTTCCAGAAAAGAGCCTTTTGTTCTCACCGTTGGTGACCTGCAGCGTGACTTCCTGAATACTGCTCCCGAAAGGCGGTAGCGTATAGTCAAGGGAAATCCCCGTCTGGTTGAGCCCCCCCTCGCCGAAGATCTGCCTAAGTGCCAAAGGGAAGTCCAGTTGATCGAGAGCGTGTTTGTGCCACCGGTTGACAACGCCGAACTGTTGACGGAATTTGCCCGCGGTCCCATTCAAGCCGCGAACAATCCCGAACCGCGTAAGATAGCCTTCGCCCAGTTCCGCTCCATGCTCATTCACGGGCACCGCGGCCTTGAACCGCGTGTATGGATCAAGGTACGCCTGAAAGTGAAGTCCCAGATTGCGAAAGACAAAATCAGAGTGTCCCACGCCATCCCGACATGTATATTGGTAGAACATATCCCCTGTAACGCTGATTTCCGGATTGAGGTCTTGCAGGCTGAGCCAGCCAGCCTGGAAGATGGTCTGTTTCGGCTCTTCCTCCACCTCCTCTTTGGCTGCATCGGCCTCTGCCTGTCTTCGCAGATCAGCAATCGTATCTTCCTCCGCTTTTTGCTCCTGTTCCCGGCTCAATGCCTGGAGTTTTTCATTGAGTTCCTGGATCTCGATCGCGTGCTGTCTTTCCATTTCCCGAACTCTTTTTTCCAGGTCCGATATCTGCTGTCTGATATCGGCCTGTGTGTCTTTATCAATTTCCTTTTCCTGGGCGAAACAGACATGGAAACGATTGAACAGTGTAAGGAACAAGAACAAGAAAACGATTCGTCTCGCTTGCATCTCGAGACCTCCTATTCCCCTCAAGATCGATGTGTCCATCAACCTCTCCGGAAGCAAGCATGGTACGGAGGAAGCAAGTCACTTGTCGCGCCGCCCGGGACGAACATCGACGAAACAGCAGAAAGTCCCGCTGCCTCCGGAGACCACGAATCAGGAGTGTTCCCGGAGCAGTTCAGCATCGGCCCGAACAAGTGCTCGGATCTAAGGGCCCGCGGAAAAATAATTTCACAGTGAGGGAGGCTAATTGTCTCATTTTGCGGGATGGGTTTCGCGCTCAGATTTGGGTCAGATTTGGTCGTGACGATTGAGCGAGGCCAGAGGAATAGCCTCAGCTATTTCGAAGGCCTTGCGATTGAGGAGCGGCCGAAGATGACCCGAAGATGAGATGCGAGAATGTGAAATTATTTTTTCGCGGGCCCTAAGGGGAAGACATGGGTGGAGCGCGGATGGGATAGGGGGAGGAGATGGAACAAAGAACCCTTTGGTTTGAAAGAGAGAGACGCAAGAGGCAGATGAGTGCCAAGAAAGCGAAGGATACGACCGAGAGGAACACGGCGGCGACATGACACACGAAGGCACAGAGAGCGCACGTCCCCGTGTCGTTTCCGTGTGCATGTTCCCCGTAACAGTGAAAAAGGGAAACAACACCCGACCCGACAAGGAGCAGGATCAAACAACAAAACGGAACGAGACTGGCCCGGGTGGCCCTGTTCAGGAATGACATCAAGAGCGTTCGTCCTCTATCGCGCACCGTGGTGAAATGCTTCCGCTGTTCATACGAAGAAGCCCCACATCCAAGGTTGTGCCAGTATATTCGCTGCCGTGCCGGGATGCAACCGGGTTGCACAGGCCACGCCCCCCAATCACGTTTCTTTCACCCCTACATCTTGGGCCTTTCTTTCGTTGACGCACAATTACCTTGTTCAGTATACTGCTCCCATGTCAGAGAGGTACTCCATGAACAGGACGCCGTTGATCGTGAAGGGTTGCCCGCGCTTCGGCCTCTTCGACGAGCCGGTGGGTCCGATCTCTCCTGGCGACTTCGTCCCTCGGAATCCCATGGGTGGTCGTGCGGGCCTTCTCTCGCGGCGCTTCGGTTTCAAGCACTTCCAGTTCATGGGTGCGGTCAGCCCGGACCTTTTCGCGGCCTGCGCGATGGTCTGGACCGGCCTGGTGGCGAGTGCCTTCCTCTACGTCTTCGATCCCTCGAGCCGTCGCATGATCCGGCACGACTTCGAGGCGCTCCTGGGACGCGGCTTCGAATACAATCCCGACCCCGACGATGGAGTCAGCCGCTTAGAGAAGGGTGGCAACCGCATCGAGATGCGGGCGGTCGCCGCAACGGGTAGAAAGCGACTGGTGGTCCAGCTCCGCGATGGTCTCGAAATCGATCTGGCCTTCGAGGACGCGCCGCCCTTCGAACCCATGCGGATCTGCACCCAGACCGGCGCGACGGGCTGGACCTACGCCCAGAAGGTCGCGGGAGTTCCCGCCGAGGGGCGGGTGCGCTGCGCCTGGGGCGACTTCGACCTGTCCGCCCTGAGCGCCCACGCGCACCACGACTTCACTGCCGGGTATCTGCGCCACGAGACCTGGTGGCACTGGGCCTGCCTGTCGGGCGTCGCTCCTGACGGTGCGCGGGTCGGCCTGAACCTCTCCTGCGGCGTGAACGAGACCTCTTTCACCGAAAACTGCGTATGGCACGAGGGAAGGCTCATCAAGGTGGACGGCGCCGCCTTCCACTTCGACCCCGACGACCTCATGCGGCCGTGGGAGGTCCGCTCTTCCGATGGCAAGGTGGCCCTCAACTTTACACCGTTCGGCCGCTTCGCCACCCGGCGCAATCTCCTCGTCCTGGCCACGAACTTCAACCAGTTGTTCGGTCGCTTCGAAGGCATCTTGCCCAGCGGCAACGGCCCCATCGAAGTGCACGATCTGCTCGGCTTCACGGAACGCCAATTCGTGCGGTGGTAGAGAGCTGCCTTCTGGATGATTTCATTCGGTTGTTTTGAAATCAACAAAGATTGGCGATGCCCAGGCGCGTTGATTGGCCGGCGCCAGGCAGTCGTCAAGATTGTTCGTGCGGTAATCCCCGTAACAAAGACACAAGGTACAGGGTATCCTCGTCCTCCTTGTAGACAAACCTTCTCTGCTGGCCCTGGACGGTGTAACGGACGCTACGAAGGTCTGCCAGCTCGCCCTTGAGCTTCTTGCCCTTTTTCGGGTCGCGGATCACTTGGCGGACGGTCCTTCTGAGGGCCTTGCGTTCCTCGTCGCTCCGGAGCTTCTCGCGTTGCTTTGCGAACTTCGCTGTCTCAAATGTCCGCAACGTTCAACTCCTCCACGGCTCCGGTGTCTAGGTCGGCCCTGGCCTCCAGTATGTCCATGACTTCAGCCATGGTGAACTCTGGGGTGCTCAAGGCGGCCAGGCCGATCCGCACGGCGTGGCGCAGAGCATTGGAGAAGTCGCGGCCTTCCCTTGCGCCGAGTATGTCCAAGTCGCGGACGGTCGCGGGGTCCAGCATCACGGACTTTCGAATCATGCTATGATCCTCCTATACAATATGCGGATTACATATCAAATACTACAGGAAAGAGGCACCGCGTCAAGGGAACGATTAAAAGGGAGGAACTCCAAACAGTCGTTTTCCGGCCTCTGTTTACCCCGATGGCTCGATCCGCCGGGGCAAACAGAGGCGGGAGAACAAGGAAGATCAGGAAACCGAACTCGTCC
>JAUWSZ010000148.1 GCA_030609865.1 bacterium
GAACTCGACCTGGGAGGCATCCAGCTGGCGGGTTGGCGCTTGGACGACAAGGTCGTTCTTCCCACACCGGGTCACAGCCCCTGTTCCGTGTCCCTGCTCTGGCCGGAGAAGAAGGCCCTTTTCATCAGCGATGCCGACTGGATCGGGAATCCCGTCTTTGTCAGGAGTTCATTGCGAGACTGTATTTCCAGCTTCCAGAAGATGAAGACCCTCACCGAGGCGGGCGTCGTAGATCTCCTGCTCCCGGCTCACGGGCCTGTCAAGGAGGGAAGGGATACGATCCTGAGCCACCTCGACTTTCATATCCGACGTCTCGAAACCATCCGAAGCGAAGTCCTCTCCCTCCATCACGAGTCAGGGCTCAAGGATGTCAGGGGATTGACAAAGGCCCTGGTGCGTCGATCCCCACTCTTCCGAATGCTCAAAGGGAGCAACTTCCCGCGGTTCGTCTGCTTTGTCCATAACGTCGTTGCCCTGTGCCTGATCGAAGAGGGAATCCTCGACGCTTAGCGCTATACGACTGACCCGCTGGTCATTCGTATAAACAACAGGCGGTTATTGCACACATTTTAAAAAATGGGTCGGCAAGAACCGGGGATGCTACTCTTCTCGCGCTGTTGGTCAACTTTCATGCACTTTCATGATATTTGACTGAAATCCCTTTTTCGGTTGACATCTCTCTTTCCGCATTACATACTTTATGACTCACAGGTCATTGATCGTCCTACACATTGCCCCTTGTCACGCCCGTAGAATCTTCCATCAAGCCAGTGATGGGCCAGGAGAACGTGAAGGCTTTCGGAACAAATTCCAAACAAAGCGGCTATAAGCTTGCCCAACTGTGTAAGACGGCTGATTTTCACCCGTCCACTGTACACTACTATATGAAAATCGGACTTCTTCACAAGCCTCGCAAGGTCGGCCTCGGCCTGTATCTCTATGACGATTCCCACTTGAAGACGCTCAACAAGATCCGAACCATGCGAAGGAGTGAAAATCTCCCACTGTCGAACATTAAAGACAGGCTGCAGGCGGGCACCGTCAAGGCGAGAGAAGCCGGACCAAGCCAACCGGAAAGCCCTCATGCTGGCCGGGACAGCGAGCAGGCAGGACTTACCAAGACAAAGATTCTCGCTGTGGCAACCGAGCTCTTTTCAAAGAAGGGCTACGATGGCGCCAGGATAAGCGATATCACCTATACGCTCGACATGTCGAAGGGTGCGTTCTATCTCCATTTCAGAGACAAACGAGAGTTGTTCATTGGTTGCATCGATCGACTGGCCTACGTGATCGTACCCGAAGAGACATGGGAAAAGATCTCCAGCGAGACAAACTATGTTGCTCGACAGACAAGAAGGATTGTCGCCTTCCTTGAGGCACTCCCCTCTTACGCGGGCATCCTCAACCTGGTCAAGATGGTCGCTATGGGCGAAGACCAGGGCCTGGCGCAGAAGGCCAGGGAGGCGCTCGCGAGAATCGTTAAGCCGATCATCCAGGATTTTCACAGGGCCGTCGCGGACGGTTCTGTGCGCGAACTCGATGAGGAGTTCTTCGGGTATGTGGTCCTGGGAATCGTAGAGAACCTGGGCTACAAGCTTATGACAGACCCTGATTGCGACTTGCACGAATGCGTTGAAAAATACGTGGATATCATTGCCCGTGGTATCCTTCCCCAGGCGAGTGCTCCCCCGGTGCCGACAGAGCCTCGACGCCGCTCCGGCAAGATCGCCGACGTCAAGGGCGATACGGTCAAGGTCCGGGAAATCTGTTTTGGTGGAAAGCCCTATCTCGTGGGTCGACTCGGGGAGGGGGAGATCCGACTTGACACCGAAAAGATTGCCTTCATCCTGTTGGACCACACGGGGCCGGAGTGCATCGTCGAAGTGACCATGACGAATGGCGAGAAAACTGCGCTGAAGCAGGACGGCAATTTGATCGTTTCAGCGGCGTCTTCGGTCGGCTTGTACACGATCCCATTTCGCCGCGTACACAGCATCTCTTTTGTGTAGAAGGAGTCGAAGAGCGCCTGCTCTGTCGGAAATCCTAACCTCTACAACAAATCCCCCTGCATTTCAGCCGTGACGACAGGAACCGTTCGGTCTGAAACGAGCAGTTGATCCATCCGGGTGCCTGCGGTATCCATTCCGTATCGGCCCACCACCTCCCGGACCCCCTGAAGGGCACGTTCCACGCTGATTACTTCCATACATTTGTGTTCGTGGTTGCAGTCTCTCATCCTGCACCCATAACAATCCACCCCTTCGTCCCGGACGAGAACAAACCTCTTCGACCAGGGTGCGGTTCGCCCGGGATCGGTGGGCCCGAAGATGCCGACCAGGGGAACATCGAGTGCCGCAGCCACGTGCATCAACCCCGAGTCGTTCGTCACAAAGAGCCCGCAGAGTCCGATCAGGGCGATCGCCTCTTCGAGGGAGGTGTGGCCCGCCAGGTTTACCAGGCCCGAATTCGCGGCCATACGGCAGATCTCTTCTCCCAGTTCACGCTCATCGGGAGCGCCAAACAGGAGGACCTTGGCCGGATAGGCGTCCCTGATTCTCACGGCCAGTTCGGCAAAGCGTTCCGGATACCATCTTTTGAGCACGCTTCCGACAGCGCCGGCACTGAACCCGACAAGGGGCTCGTCAAGCCTGAACCCCAGGTCACGAAGACGTCGCTCTGCCCTTCCCCTCTGTTCCTGACCGATTGGGAGAACGAGTTCCTTCTCCCCCACCTTCAGCCCGAATCCTTTCAGCAGCTTGAGATCATGTTCGAGACGGGGGACGCGGAATTCCTCCTTCGAACACCGGGCCTTGTGCGTTAGTAAGAAGCCTCTTGCGTCGGTTGTATATCCCATCCGGTCGGGAATCCGGGCCAGGAAGGCAATCAGGGCGGCCTCAAAGGCCCTCTGCAGGAGGATCGCTCCCTGAAACCGGCGGGTGCGCAGGTATCGAGCAAGTCGCAGCAGGCCCCGCACCCCCTTGTGGTTCCCCTTACCGTCATACTCAATGATCTCGTCGATGTGCGGGTTGTGGGCCAGAATCGGGATGACCCAGGGCTTGGCAACGACAGAGATCAGCGAGTCTCGAAAAGACTGACGAATGCAGCGAAAGGAAGCCGTTGCAATGACCACGTCGCCGATCCAGTTCTGGGATCGGACCAGAATCTTCCCATGGTCGACGTCAAAGGGCCTTCGACTCACAAACTGCATCTCTATCCTTCCCGATTCACATTCACATATGACGGTCAAACGATTGCACGCCATGTTGGTTCTGTTGTCAAGGTTGATACGTGCAGGCCCAAACCAGAGAATCTGACCACCGGCAGAGCCGATGGTTTAGTATTTTCAAATCTTACCCCGGCCCATTTTTTTGCTTGACAGCTTCCATGCAAAACCACTATTATTTCGTATACGAAAGGATTGTCCCGTGGAAAGCTTTGAAGATTGCATCGTGTTTCTTCTTGCCAAGGCATATCAGAAGGCGCACGGGAACCTGAAGAAGAGGCTCAACGC
The DNA here is from genome assembly GCA_030609865.1 of bacterium. The sequence goes on from JAUWSZ010000148.1 coordinate 3,512, forward strand.
GTACGGCCTGACCCCGATTCAGTACCTGATCCTGGAAGCCCTCGAGGAGCAAGACGCGCTCTCGGCCGGGGATATCGGAAAGAGGCTCGTTCTGGACAATGCAACCCTGTCCGGAGTCCTCGACCGTCTGGCAGAGAGAGACTGGATCATCAAGCAGACCGACCCGAACGACAAGAGACTCCTCCGAGTCTCCCTTGCCGACAAGGCGAAGGCATTGAAGAAAAAACTGGACAAAGAGCGAGAGCAGGCAAATGAAGAGATCCTCCATGCCTTATCGATCGAGGAGAAGGTCTTGTTGAAGCGTTTACTGCGGGACCTACAGGGCTGATTTTGTTTCGGCCAATTATTTTGCATACAACGCACTTCTTGCGCCCTCTGTCCGATGCTGTGAACCCTCGAATCAGGAGATGAGGCTGCCATGTCTGAGAAACAACCCTATTCGGACCTGATAGAGCACATGCAGAACTGGCTCTTCGGCCTGCCCCAATCCGACATCCTGCTGCCCATGCTCGAGCTTCGATTCACCCCCGAGGAGGCGGCCTTCCTGGCCAAGTTCCCCCACATGCCCCACTCGCTCGAGCAGCTCTCGGAGAAACTTACCATCTCCCCGGACAAGCTCTCCGAAAGAATGCAGCCCATGATCGAGAAGGGGTTGATCTACGAAGTCGAAGGGAAGAGCGCGGTTCGCTACTCTTTCCCAGACCATCTTTTCTTCCTGATGCGAATGCCTGGATGGAAGGGGGAAGACAACGCACTGAATCGCAAGCTCTTGCCCATGGTCAATCGATACTACATTGATGATTTCGGAGCGGATTTCATGGGGCATCCCACCAAGGGGCTTCGGGCCATTCCGATCGCACAGACGGTCAAGGATCCCCGCAGGGTCACGCCCTACGAGGACGTGCTGCAATTCGTCGATCAGGAGGATTACCACACGGTTTCGATCTGTCCCTGCCGACACCGGCACAGGATCGATCCGGATGTGCCGGACTGCGAGCACGAAATCATGAACTGTCTGCACTTCGGGAAGCTCGGCCGGTACATCGTGAAACACGGAATGGGAAAGGAGATCCGCAAAGAGGAGACCTTTGAAATCCTCGAGAAGGCAGCCGACGCCGGCCTCGTACACGGCATCTCGAACTCCCTAACCACCCCGGACACGATCTGCAACTGCTGGTCCTGCTGCTGCCTTCATCTGGAGCCGGTGAAAATGCCTGCCCCCGTGCCGAGAGGCCATCAACCGTCGAACTACAGGGTCGAGCAGAATCGAGAAACCTGTGTGGCCTGCGGTAAATGCGTCAAGCTCTGTCCGATGAATGCCCTCGAACTCAGGGACAGGCCGGACGCACCCAAACCGGAGGAAGGGAAGAAGCTCAAGCCCAAGGACCTGAGAGAGGTCGTCTACCAGCCGGACCGTTGTATCGGCTGTGGTGTGTGCGCGCACAAGTGCCCCACCCAGAGCCTGAGCCTCAAACGGCTTGACGAAGAACAGGACTACCCGCAAAGCATGGGCGACGCGGGTCGACGTATGATGACTGAGAGGGGCCGGGACTTCTCCAAGGTGTCTTAACCATTTCCCGAAACCCAAGGAGCAGGAGGTTGATGATGAAAACACGTATCACAGAGATGTTTGGAATCGAGCGCCCCATCGTACAAGGGGGGCTCATGTGGGTCGCCCGGGCCGAACTCGTGTCAGCGGTCTCGAATGCGGGTGGCATCGGCTTCATGACCGCCCTCACACATCCCGAAATGGAAGGGCTGCGTGCAGAGATCCGGAAGTGCCGTGAAATGACGGACAAGCCCTTTGGGGTAAACCTGACCTTCCTGCCCTCCCTCCGCGCCCCGGACTACCCTGCCTACATCGACGTCTGCATCGAGGAGGGGATCCGGTTCATCGAGACCGCGGGCAGAAACCCTGAGCCCTACATGGAACAGCTCAAGTCGGCCGGCATCAAAGTCATCCACAAGTGCACGTCCGTCCGTCACTCCGTAAAGGCCGAGAAGGTCGGGTGTGATGCGGTGAGTATCGATGGGTTCGAGGCGGCCGGGCATCCGGGCGAAGACGACGTGACCTCCTTGATCCTCGTGCCCCTGACAAGGGACGCCATCAACATTCCAATTGTCGCGTCCGGCGGGTTCGCAGACGGACGGGGTCTGGCAGCGGCCCTTGGCCTCGGCGCGGATGGAATGAACATGGGCACGAGATTCGTTGCGACCCAGGAAGCCCCTGTCCACGAAAACGTGAAACAGGCGCTGGTCGACAATGATGAGCGAAGTACACGCCTGATCATGCGGACCCTGCGCAATACGGAACGCGTCCTGCACAACCAGGCTGTCGACAAGGTCCTGGAGATCGAGAGCAAGGGAGATACGAAGATCGAAGACATCGTCCCATTCGTGTCCGGCCTCGTAGGCAAGGAGATGCTCCAGGAAGGCGACATGCAGAAGGGCGTGCTTTCCGCAGGCCAGTGCATGGGACTCATACGGGACATCCCGACCTGCCGGGAACTCCTGGATCGCATCATGGCCGACGCCGAGGGGATCATCAGAGAACGGCACGGGCAGCTTGCCTAGTTCAGGACAAACGATAGTGAATCTGAAACACACCTGTCTATTTCTGAGAACTCTGATAGCTTTATCTTCCCGATGGCTTCCAGTACTTTTTTCTCGGCACCCAAGAAATTCACCGATTTCTTTGTCCCATAGGCGATTCTGATCTCCCTCACTAATACCTCTAGGAACGTCGTCATCAACCGCTCTGCGCCCTTTCGTTCTTCTCCTTTCAGAGTGGTAGTGCGTGCAAGGAGTTCAGAGGCAATTATGAGCTCTGATTTTATCCTCTCGGAGTACATAATAACTAGGATCGATCTTCTTGTGTCCACCTGGTTACGAAACCTTTACAAGAGTTGTAGCGAGTGTTTTCGTCAAGTGAGCGTTTGGCCCTTTATGGCCGCAGACTGACCCTTTCGAGTTGACATATACAATCTCATCAACAACTCATGGACTACTTCGTTTGAGCATCCTTGTTCATTTTTCAGCCCACTGGGGCACCTACTAGATGTTGTGTTCAACCAGGTTTATGAGCCTAGTATTTCACCCCAC
>JAUWSZ010000720.1 GCA_030609865.1 bacterium
GACGGACGAGGTCTGCAAGGAAGGAGAGCATGCGCGAGACCATCCTGCAATTCATCGAAGGGCTCGGGTTGTCCCCGGAGGCCGTTGTCCTGCTTCTTGCCATGCTGCCGATCTTCGAGCTCCGCGGGTCCGTTCCCGTGGGCATTCTCCTCTTTCAACTCCCCGTCGCCAAGACGGCGATCTATTCCATCGTGGGGAACATGCTCCCTGTCTTGCCCCTCTTGTTTCTTTTCGAGCCCGTATACGGCTGGCTATCGAGATACCCGCTCTTCGAGAGGTTCTTCGAGTGGATTTTTCGGAGGACGCGCAGGAAGGGCAAGGTGATCGAACGGCTCAAGGTGGTGGGTCTGGTCCTGTTCGTTTCCATCCCGCTCCCGGTCACCGGTGCCTGGACCGGCTCGGTGGCCGCCTTCCTGTTCCGGATACCCGTCTGGCAAGCACTTCCGGCGATTCTGTGCGGGGTGACGATCGCCTGCGTCGTGGTTACCCTGGCGAGTCTCGGGATCATCCAGTTACCAGTCATCTTCGGTCTGTCTCCGCCCTGAGGCGGCGCGAAGACCGGCCTGCCCGCACGGCGGTGCGAGCCGCAGGCTGAGGTGAAGACCGGCATCCAAGCGCGAGAGAGGGGGACGTGATGTCCAAGCGAATCCAGATCGGCGTGCTGGGAGCCTCCTCCTGCGGGCCGGATATCGAGGAGGCGGCTTACCGAGTTGGCAGGGAAATCGCCCGGCAAGGAGCGGTTCTACTCTGTGGTGGACTGGGAGGCGTGATGGAGGCAGCGGCAAAAGGAGCGAAGGATGCCGGGGGATTCACCGTTGGGATCCTCCCCGGGGCCTCTGCTTCGGATGCAAACCCCTACATAGACCTGAAGGTCGTTACCGACATGGGACACGCCCGGAATGTGATCCTCGTCAGGTCTGCGGACGCGGTGATTGCCGTCTCCGGCGGATATGGCACGCTTTCCGAGATCGCCATCGCGAGAAAGATCGGCGTCCCTTGTGTCGGGCTTCACACCTGGGATCTGGACCCCGGCGTTGTCCGGACGGACGGGCCAGAGGAGGCAGTCCTTTGCGCCGTGGAAAGGATTCAGGAGCGGGGAGCCTGTTGAGTCCAAGGCGACAGCGTACCTTTGCCCTCGTCGTTTCTGTTTTGTTGATGGTCGGGGCGGGCCTTGGGGGTTGCGCCCTCGTCCCCTTCAAAACACGGAAAGGGGTCTATCACAAGGTCCGGAAGGGGGAGACCCTGTGGAGGATATGCTATACCTACCAGGTGAACATGAAGAAAGTGTGCCGGGTCAACCGGATCAAGGATCCCGGGCATGTTGTGGTGGGGCAGGAGATTTTCATCCCCGGGGCGAAATGGGTCCGCAAGGTCAAGGTGGCCCCGACGAAGACTACCTCCGGTGCTGCGAGCCGGAAGCAGAAGCAGGCTCCACTCGTCAAGGGCAAGAAGGGAAGCAAGCCGCCGGGCCGGGCCGTTGCCTCCAAGCCTGCTCCACAGAAGGCGAGCCAGGCCCCTGCGAAGCTCCGCTTCATCTGGCCCGTAAAGGGCCCGGTGACATCCTGGTTCGGGTCGCGAAAGGGTCGGCCCCATGACGGAATCGACATCGCCGCTCCGAAAGGTACACCCATCCGGGCTGCAGAGAAAGGGAAGGTGATCTACAGCGACAACGGGATCTCGGGTTATGGCAATCTGATCATCATCCAGCACAGCGGGGGTTTTCACACGGTTTACGGACACAATGCCCGGAATCGGGTGGACGTGGATGAGCGGGTGAACAAGGCGCAAGTGATCGCAGAGGTTGGCAATACCGGAAGGTCCTCCGGGAACCATCTGCACTTCGAAATTCGGAAGAACGAGCGTGCGGTGGACCCGATGGACTACCTACCGTAACAGGACTCAACAATCGGAAAAGGGGTGATCAGAATGGAAGAACTGAAGAAAGTCATTCGAGAAGTGCCCGATTATCCAAAGGAAGGCATCCTCTTTTACGATATTACCACTCTGCTGAAGGACGGCCATGCCTTTGCAAAGGCAATGGACGCCCTGAGCGAGCGTTACGAGGGAAAGCGAATCGACGCGGTGGTGGCTATCGAGGCAAGAGGGTACATTTTCGGCCCTGCATTGGCATACCGATTGGGTGTGGGCTTCATTCCGGTGCGCAAGCCCGGGAAGCTTCCGGCCACGACGATCCAGGAAACCTATGAACTCGAGTACGGCACGGACACGATCGAGATGCACGAGGACGCAGTCGAGGAGGGTCAGAAGATCCTGGTCGTGGACGATCTGCTCGCCACGGGCGGGACGGCCGCGGCAGCGTGTCGGCTCGTCGAAAAGGCGGGCGGCCAGGTCGTCGAGTGCTGTTTCCTGATCGAGCTTTCTTTCTTGAATGGGCGGGACAAGCTCGGCTCTCGGGAGGTCTTTAGCCTTCTGAAGTATGACGAGTGAGTTTGGCAAGGAGTAAGACGGGAGGTGTGAGGATTTGGCCGTTAGCTATTGGCTGTTAGCCCAC
>JAUWSZ010000037.1 GCA_030609865.1 bacterium
GACATGGGCGTGTACCTCGTGGTGCTGGGCGCCACCCTGACCGTTCTGTTCAACCTTGTGGAGGACTGAGGCATGGAGGTTCTTCTCGCCTTCCTGATCGGCGGACTGTACGCGGCCGGGCTCTACCTGATGCTGGGTCGCAGCATCGGAAAGCTGATCGTAGGACTCGTGCTTCTGAGTCAGGCGGCCAACCTGCTGATCTTCACGGCGGGCGGGCTGACCCGGGCTCGTCCGCCCATCATCCCCGAGGGGGCTCTGCAACCACAGCCCCCGTTTGCGGACCCGATCCCCCAGGCGCTCATCCTGACCGCCATCGTGATCGGCTTCGGCGTTCTGGCCTTTGCTTTGGTGTTGGTGGACCGGACCTTTCAAAGGGTTGGAACCTATGACATCGACGATATGACGAGCACCGACGCATGAAAGCTCTCTTGATACTTCCGATTATTCTTCCCCTGGCCACTGCGGCGCTATGCTATCTCAGTTGGCCCTGGCGCCGGGTGCAGCGATTCGTGGGGATCGTGGGCGCGATCGGCCTGTTTGCAACGGGATCGGCCTTGCTTGCCGTGGTCTGGGCGAGGGGCATCCTGTCGGTGCAGATGGGCGGGTGGCCGGCGCCTTACGGGATCACCCTCGTGGCCGATCTTCTCAGCGCCTTGATGGTGGCCTTGAACGGGATGATGGGCCTCGCCGTGATGGTCTATTCCCTATTCAGCATGGATCCCGGCCGTGAGTCACACGGCTATTACCCCCTCTTCCACATCCTGCTGATGGGCGTTTCCGGGGCCTTCCTCACGGGGGACATCTTCAACCTCTACGTCTGGTTCGAGGTCCTGCTGATCGCCTCCTTCGTCCTGATGTCACTGGGGGGGGAGCGTGCCCAGATCGAAGGGGGCCTGAAGTATGTGACCCTGAATCTCGTCTCATCGGCCCTGTTCCTGGCGGCCGTGGGGATCCTTTACGGGGAAGCGGGCACGCTGAACATGGCCGACCTGGCCGTGATCCTGCGAGAATGCGGCCAGACAGGGCTGGTGGACGCGCTGGCCATGCTCTTTCTGGTTGCCTTCGGGATCAAGGCCGCCATTTTCCCCCTGTTCTTCTGGCTGCCCGCCTCGTACCATACGCCCCCGGCAGCGGTATCCGCGATCTTCGCCGGTCTCCTGACCAAGGTCGGCGTCTATGCCCTGATCCGTGTGTTCACCATGCTCTTCGTCGGGGATCTGGAGTACACCCATTCCTGGATCCTCTGGGCAGCGGGCCTGACGATGGTGGTCGGCATACTGGGCGCCGTCGTCCAGGACGACATCCGTCGTCTGCTCTCTTTCAACATCGTCAGCCACATCGGGTACATGATCATGGGCCTAGGCCTGTTCAGTCCTCTGGGCCTCGCCGGTTCGATCACCTACATCGTGCATCACATCATCGTGATCACGAATCTCTTCCTGATCAGTGGACTGATCCTGCACATCCGGGGCTCGTACAGTCTGACCAGACTGGGAGGCCTCTACGTGGCACGGCCCGCCCTGGCCTTCCTGTTCATGATACCGGCCCTGTCCCTGGCCGGAATCCCGCCCCTGTCCGGGTTCTTCCCCAAGCTCGCCCTTGTGAGGGCCGGCCTGGAGGGCGAGCAGTACTGGCTCGTTGCGGCGGCCCTGGCCGTGGGCCTCCTTACGCTCTATTCGGTCATCAAGGTCTGGAACGAGGCCTTCTGGAGGGCGGACCCCGGGACCCCGGAAGAGCCGTCCCACGAGGACCCGGGTGCTGGGGCACCCGAGAAAACGAACCGCCCCTTGTGGGGCTACCTTGCTCCTATTGGCGTGCTGGCGTTGATGACCGTGGCGCTCGGGCTGGCTGCCGAGCCGGTCTTCGATCTGGCTGCACGGGCGGCTGAACAGTTGCTGAACCCGGAGACCTACATTCAGACGGTTTTAGGGGGGAGGACGTGAGTTTCTTTCTGTGGAACATCCTTCTGGCCGTGAACTGGGCCCTGCTGACCGGGCACTTCAACCTGGAGAACCTGGTCGCCGGCTTCGTAATCGGGTTCTTCCTGCTGTGGATTCTGAGGCGAGGCGTTGGGGAAACGGATTACTTCCCAAAGGTCCGCAACGCGATCGTCTTCTTCGTGAGCTTTCTCTGGGAACTCCTCCGGGCAAACCTCAGCGTGGCCCGCACGGTGCTGTTCGAGCCTCTGGACAAGATCAACCCTGCCTTCTTGGCGATTCCCCTCGAGGCCGAGACCGATACCGAGATCGCCCTGCTCGCCAACCTGATCACACTTACGCCGGGCACCCTGAGCCTGGACGTGTCCACGGACCGGCGCGTTCTCTACATCCACACCCTGGACGTGGAAGACGTGGATGCCCTTCGGGTGGAGATCAAGCGCAGCCTGGAAAAGGGGCTTCTGGAGGTGATGCGATGACCGTCCTCGATGGAGCCGTTGCGTTGGCGTCCGTGATGTTGACCCTTTCGGTGGTCCTGGCATTCATTCGCCTGTTGCGCGGTCCCAGCCTTCCGGATCGGGTGGTCGCCTTTGACCTGATGACGAGCGTGGCCGTGGGAATCATGGCCCTCTATTCGATTGCAACAGAGGAAACCGTCTTCCTGGACGTGGCCATCGTCTTGGCCCTGATCTCGTTCCTGGGGACAGTGGCCTTTGCGCGGTACCTCGAACAACGGGGAAGGAAGTAATGGAAGTGATCTTGACGGAGTGGATACCGGCACTCCTGGTTCTTCTGGGGGCCTCGTTCATGCTGCTCGCTGCGATCGGGGTGGTGAGGCTTCCCGATGTTTGGATGCGCATGCACGCCAGCACGAAGTCGGCCACCTTCGGTATCGGCTGCATGGCTGTTGCCGTGGCGGCCTCACACCTGCACGAGTTGGGGGTCGTGATGCGGTCGATCATCATCATCGGTTTCGTGTATCAGACGGCGCCCGTGGCGGCGCACATGATCGGAAGGGCCGCCTATCTGATGGGCGTGACGCCGTGGAGGGGAACGATGAGGGATGAGCTCAAGGGCCGGTATGATCCGGATACGCATCACCTGGCAAGCGGAAACGATCATTGACACGTTGCAGGAGCATGGGTCAGTATAAGGAACCCTCCTTGAACCCACACATGCACGGGGTGGAATCTCCTCGATGAAGCGAAGGGATTTCCTCAAACTCACAGGGCTCAGCGGGACAATCGTTGCCACCGGGTGTGCTGAAGAACCCACGCGCAGGCTGATCCCGTACCTCAACCCCCCTGAAGACATCATCCCCGGCAAGGCGACCTGGTATGCCACTACCTGCCGCCAGTGCCCGGCAGGCTGCGGCATGCTGGCAAAGAACCGGGAGACCCGGATCGTCAAGTTCGAGGGCAACCCGGCGCATCCGATCAACCGGGGCAAACTCTGTGCCCGGGGCCAGGCTGCCCTTCAAGACCTCTACAATCCGGACAGGCTTTCTTACCCGACCCTTCGGAAGGATGGGAAGGCGCGGCAGGTGAGCTGGCAGGAGGCAGCCGACACGTTCCGTTCCGGGGTGGAGAAGGCCGGCGGGAAAATTGCCGTCCTTTCGGGGCTGGAGAATGGGTACGGGGCGGACCTGCTCGAGGGCTGGCTCGAGGGGGTCGGTTCCGAACAGGTTCTCTACTATGAGCCGGTCTCCTATGACGCGGTCCGGGAGGGCAACCGCATCGCCTTCGGAAGGGACGAGGTGCCTGCCTGCGACATCTCGGGTTGCGACTTCATCCTTTCGGTCGGCGCCGACTTCCTGGAGACGTGGATCTCGCCGGTGGAGTTTGCCCGCCAGTTCTCAATGGCGCGGGATCCGGAGGGAAAGAAGGCAGGATTCATCTACGTGGGCCCAAGGCTTTCCCTGACGGGTGCGTCTGCGGACCGCTGGATCTCGATCCGGCCGGGGGCAGAGGCGGATTTCACCTTTGCCATCCTCGCCTCCCTTCTGGAAACGGGATTCGGCCGAGGCATGGCCCAGGCTGAGCGTGCGAGAATCGCGGGTCTGCTCAAAGGCATGAAGGCCAAGGACCTTGCAACGAGCGCGGGCCTGGATCCGTCCATGGTCCGGAAGGTTGCGAAGCGGGTTGCGCAGTCCAAACGGCCCTTTGTCCTTGCAGACGGACCCGCCGACACCGTTGTTGCGGCCAACCTGATCAACCGGTTGGCGGAATCGGCCGGGCCCTGCATGGACTTCTCGAGGCCTCTGGCGCTGTCCCGGGTGGCACGGCAGGCGGATGTTCAGGGCTGGTTGGACAGGCTCGCCTCGGGCGATATCCAGGTGCTGATGATCCACCGGTCCAACCCGGTCTACAGCCTGCCCGGCTTCGCCGAGGCCATCGAGAAGGTGCCCTTTACCGTTGCCCTGGACAGCACGGCCAGCGAAACGACGGCCGCCTCGCAACTCGTCCTTCCGATCCCCACGCCCTATGAGTCCTGGGGCACCTATGTGCCCCGGGGAGGCCTGACGGGCTGCCTGCAGCCGACCATGGGGCCGGTGAAAACGGTTCAAGGACTTGAAAAGATCCTGGGAAGCGGTTCCGGGAAGGAAGGCGAGGACGAAGCGTCCTACACGGGCTTTTATCAGTACCTGGCGGAGAGGCTCGGCCGGCCGAGGAAGCCGAACGCACCCGCACTCATCGCCATGCTGGCCAAAGGCTTTGCCGAGAAGCCGGCCGATCGAACCAAGGCCCGGATCTCCGTGGAGCTGTGCGGCTGTACCTACAAGCCCGAGAAGAAGCCCGAAGGCCTTCAGCTCGTCACGTACCCGAGCCTGCGGTGGTTCGACGGGCGGGATGCGAACAAGACCTGGATGCTCGAGATCCCGGATCCCCTGACCATGATTACCTGGGACGGATGGGTGGAGGTCCACCCGGACAAGGCCAGTGAGCAGGGCCTGTCACAGGGGGATCGGATCGAGATCTCCACCCAATATGGCAAGGCCGAACTCGGCGTCTACATCAACCCCGGCCTCGAACCCGAGACGGTAGCCGTCCCGATGGGGTTGGGCCACAGCAAGTTCGGTCGATACGCGGACGGAATCGGGGCCAACGCGATCCTGCTGACCGGGGGGACGGGCAAGGCGTCGGAGGTGAAGCTCTCCAAGACCGGCCGTCGAATGCGGTTTGCGCACGTGGACGGCTCCCGGTCGCAGCACGACAGGGGCATCGCGCAGGCCAAGTACGAGACAATGCATCACGACGAGCACCACGAGAAATCCCATCACTACGATTTCCCGGTTCGCCTGCCTATCGCCTCCGAGCACGATCCGAAAGTCGACATCTACCCGCCTCATGTCCACGACAAGTACCGGTGGGGCATGATCATCGACCTGGACCGCTGCATAGGCTGTTCGGCATGTGTGGCGGCCTGCTACGCGGAGAACAACATCGCCTCGGTGGGCAGACAGAGGATCCTGGAAGGCCGCGAGATGGCCTGGATCCGGATCGAGCGCTATCTGGAAGAGAAGGAAAACCCGGGCGTTCGATTCATTCCCATGCTTTGCCAGCATTGCGAGAACGCGCCCTGCGAGTCGGTCTGCCCGGTGTATGCGCCCCACCATAACAAGGAGGGCATGAACACGCAGATTTACAACCGCTGCATCGGTACCCGGTACTGTTCGCAAAACTGCCCCTACAAGGTTCGGCGGTTCAATTTCTTCCGCTACAAGGCGGATCCGCCCCTGGACCTGCAGCTCAACCCGGACGTCACCGTGCGCACCAAGGGGGTGATGGAAAAGTGCTCGTTCTGCGTGCAGCGGATCAAGGAGGCGCAGCAGAGGGCCAAGGTGGAAGGCAGGAGGGTCAAGGATGGAGAGGTCGTCCCGGCCTGTGCGCAGACCTGTCCGACTGGGGCCATAACCTTCGGGAGCTTCCTGGACCCTGGGAGCCGGATTCGAAAGCTTGCCGAGGACGAGAGGGCCTATCAGGTGCTGGCAGAGCTGCTTACCAAGCCGGGTGTGATTTACCTGAAGAAGATCATTCGTGACGACGGGCTCGACAAGGCATGAAGGATCTCACGTACAAAGAAGTCCACAACACGATCCTGGGGAACCTGACCCGGCCGGGCCCACTGTACTTCCTCGTGGCGTTTCTGCTCGCCTGCGGCGTCCTCGTGGGTGCTCTCTGCTGGCGTCATCAGATCCAGACCGGGATCGGCGTTGGAGGCCAGAACAACCCGGTCGCCTGGGGAATCTACCTCGTCCTGTTCGTCTTCTGGGTAGGGATCGCCCATTCAGGCACCCTGATCTCGGCCATCCTGTACCTGTTCAGGGCCAAGTTCCGGACGGCCGTGGCACGGAGCGCCGAGGCGATGACCGTCTTCGCGGTCACCACGGCCGGCTTGTTCCCGCTCATCCACCTGGGCCGCATCTGGGTCGTCCACTACATGCTGCCCGTCCCGAACCAGAGGTACCTGTGGCCCAACTTCAACTCCCCCCTGATGTTCGACATGGTGGCCATCTCGACCTACCTGACCGTGAGTTCCATGTTCTGGTTCACCGGGCTTATACCGGACCTCGCAGCGGTCCGCGACCGATCCACGGGGATACGCAGGCGCATCTACGGCATCTTCGCCCTCGGCTGGCAGAACGACCAGAGGAACTGGCGTCACCACATGCGCGCCTATCTCTTCTTCGCTGCCCTGGCCACCCCCCTGGTCATCTCGGTCCACTCGGTCGTCTCCTGGGACTTTGCCCTGGCGGTCATCCCGGGGTGGCACAGCACAATTTTTGCTCCCTATTTCGTCGCGGGCGCCATCCACTCCGGGTTGGCCATGGTCATCACCTTGCTGATTCCCTTGCGCAAGGTGCAGAAGCTCGAGGCGATCATCACGATCGACATCTTCGAAAAACTGGCCAAGCTGATTATCCTGACGGGCTTGATTGTGGGGTATGCCTACCTCTTCGAATACTTTATGGCCTGCTACACGGGTAACCCCTTTGAAATCGACATCTTCGATTTCCGCGCCGTGGGGGGCTTTGCTCTGCCCTTCTGGATCATGGTCAGCTGCAATGCCATGATTCCTCTGCTCTTCTTCGTGAAGAAGATTCGACGATCGATCCCCTGGCTCCTCGTGATCTGCCTCCTGATCAACGTAGGCATGTACTACGAGCGTCACGTGATCATCATCAGCAGTGTTGCCCACGATTTCCTCCCGTACGCCTGGGGGGAGCTATTTTCCCTCTCTCATCGAGCTGGGAATCGGGCTGGGCGCCTTCTGCTGGTTCTTCCTCCTGTTCTGGTTGTTCACCCGGTTCATTCCCACGGTGGCGGTTGCAGAAACCAAAGAGCAGCTTCCTCCACCGGTGAAAGGTCAAAGGTCAAAGGTCAAACAGGCTCTTAGCTCTTAGCTTTTAGCCCGCCCCTCTCCCAATCAGGGGTAAGGGCAGGGAGCTAATGGCTAACAGCTAACGGCTTATAGCTGGGTTTTCAAAATGGCAGACTCTAAGACAACCGAAGGAATCCTCGGAGTTTTCAAGTACCTGGACCGGTGCGTTGCGTCGATCCACGAACTGAAGGCCTCCGGAAGGGAGAACCTCGAGGTCTTCTCCCCGGTCCCTTCCCACGAGATTCAGGAGGCCCTCGGGATCAAGCCGAGCCGGTTGGGATATGCAACCCTGGCCGGCGCCGTCTTCGGCCTGGTCGGTGGAATCGGGCTCTGCTACTATGCGATGTCGAGCTATCACCTGGTTACGCAGGGAAAGCCTCTTGTGGCCTGGCTGCCCTGGTTCGTGGTCGGTTTCGAGGCGACGATCCTCTGTGGCTGCCTGGCGAACCTGATCACGATGTTTGTCATGTCGGGCCTTCCGAGCCTGAAGAAGGCCCCTGGATACGATGATCGTTTCTCTGTGGACGCCTTCGGGATCTTTGTCCCGTGCCGGGGCAACGAAGCCGAGGAGGTAAAGACAATCCTCGAAGCGCAAGGAGCGGACGAGGTCCATGAAAGGTCCTGATCCTTCACCTCCGACAACCATGGCGCGAGCATCGAGCAAGTCACCGATGCTCCTCGTCGGGTGTCTGCTGCTCGTCGCGATAGGCGCCGTTGCCTGGTTTCTCGGCATGGCCACTGATCCGCTGCGGGCGTGGCGGATCTACCTCGTCAATTTCCTGTTCTTTACCGGGATCGGTGTGGGTAGCGTTCTGTTCGTGTGCGTCGTGAACATTGCTTCCGGCGCCTGGGCGCGGAACGTCAAGCGCGTGGCCGAAGGCTTGGGGATCTTCCTCCCTGTGTCGTTCCTGTTGTTTCTGCTGATGCTTCCCGGACTGAAGACGCTCCTGCCCTGGGTGGAGCATCCCTACGGACCCTCCTGGTGGCTGAACCTTCCCTTCCTCACCTGGCGCAACGTGGCAGGCCTTCTGATTTTGGCCTTGTTGGGTGTTTACATCATCTACCTTTCGCTGCGCATCGATTTTGGCCTCCAAAAGGAGGAAGGGGAAGAAAGCAGCGGGCCCTTGCGTCGATTCCTGACCCGGGGCTGGAAGGGAAGTTCTCAGGAGGCACCGGCAGCGAGGAGACGACTGGTGGTCTTGTCTCCGGTCTATGCCATCCTCTTCGCGCTGGTCCTGACCGTGATCGGCGTGGATCTGATCATGTCGCTGAAGGCGGAGTGGTACTCCACCCTGATCGGCGCCTACTACTTCGTCGGGTGTTTCTACACAGCCCTTGCCGCTCTCCTGCTCGCGGTGATCTGGACGCGATGGAAGTACGGCCTCGAAGACCAGATCGTTCCGAAGCACCTGCACGACATTGCCATGCTCACGATGGGTTTCGGCATCGTGACGGGCGACTTCTTCTACACCCAGATGTTCGTCATCTGGTACGGGAACCTTCCCGTGGAGACCTCCTTCCTGATCGACCGTATGGGCGACACGCCCTGGCGAACGGTTGGGATTCTGGTGCTCCTCTTGTGCTTCGCCCTTCCCCTGGTAGCCTCCTTGAGGCGGGGCTTGAAGGAGCGCGGCGCTCCGATGGCCGTTTTCGCCGTGGCGGTGCTCTGTGCCATGTGGATGGAGCGATTCCTGCTGATCGGGCCGTCCCTGACCGGAAGCGAGTCGATCCTTTTCGGGCCGATGGAGATCCTCGTTTCCCTCGGCTTCCTGGGCCTGCTGGGGATGACCTTTCTTCTCTTTATGCGATGCGTCCCGCCCATCGTGTTGCGGGATCCGATATTCGATGACCCCCCGGGGAGACCCGTTGATGCATAGAAACGAGAGCAGACTGGACCGACACAGGGAGCGAAGCCGTGCAGGCCGAATCCGGCCCGGGGCTGTCCTGCTCTTCCTGCTGGTCGGATGCATGATGTTGACGTTTGCGTACCTCTTCTATGTGCAGATGTACCGGAAGGTCGGGCCTGAACAGCCGATCCCCTTTTCCCACCGGCTTCATGCCGGGGTGAAGGCCATCAATTGCCGGTTCTGCCATCCCTTCGTGGCCCGTTCCGCCAGGGCCGGGATCCCTTCGGTGGCAAAGTGCCTCTACTGCCACAACTACATCATCCGGAAGCACCCGTGGATCCAGGAAGAGCACCGCTACTATGAAACCGGCGAGCCCGTTCCGTGGAAGCGGCTGTTCATCGTGGGGGATCACGTCCAGTTCCGGCACCAGCCGCACATTCTTCTCAAGGGCTTTGATTGTTCCGAATGTCACGGCGCCGTTGAGACCATGGACAGGCTGCCGTATCACGAATTCAAGATGGGCTTCTGTATCGATTGCCATCGGAAGAACGATGCTCCCGTGTCCTGCTGGTTGACTTGCCATAACTAAGCTGAAAGGGCAAAGGCAGAAGCAAGGTGAAAGGACAAAGGCGAAAGGGAAAAGAATGCTGTTAGGTATTAGGTATTAGCCCACCACACCACCCTCTCAGACATCTTCGTGGGAGGGTGGTCGGGAGCTAATACCTAATACCAAGGAACTAATAGCCCAATGGACAAAGGCGAAAGGAACATGAGCACCCCAGAATCCATACAAGTGGACAGACAAAGCCACGCCACGGCCCTCGGCTACATGATCAGTGCGGGTGTGTGGATGGTGATCGGCACCTTTGCCGGGATCACGGCCGGGGTCGAGCTGATCGCTCCGGACCTGATCGGGAACATCCCCTGGCTCGTCTTTGGTCGGCTGCGCGCCATGCACACGACGATGGTCATGTTCGGTTTTGCCGTGACCATGCTCATCGGAGCCGCCTTCTACATCGTACCCAGGATGGTCAGGGTGCCGCTCTTCAGCGAGAAGCTGGGCATC
>JAUWSZ010000651.1 GCA_030609865.1 bacterium
ATTCGGATTTGTCTCGGATTTCGATATTCGGATATCGGATTTCAAACGCAACCTCCCGGGCACGCAGGAATACCTAAGAACCCCCGTCAAAAGTATTGGATCCAGTTCCTTGGGATAAGGTCCAAGATTGATTTGCTCCGGGCGCGGGCACGGGATCCCACACGAATACCAATGGCAAGACGAATTCTCACTTTTTCCCGCCCTTCCGTTCAAGGTACTCTTCCGGGGTGCAGTACAGCGGATACCGCATGGGCTCGTTCTCCCTGAAATAGGCTGCGAGCCTGTCAAACCAGGCGTCCCGATCCTCGGGCGTCTTGAAGAAGTCGAAGTCGTTCGCGGCCCTCTCCATCTCCATCAGGTCGATCAGGAAATCGTAGACCGCGTTGGCAGCGACCTGGGACGACACCAGGGCCGAGGTCTGGGCATCGATCAGGTCGATGACCGAAACGACGCCCAGCGAGTAGGAGTCCTGCACCAGATCGAGGTTCTTGAGCGAGGCCTCTCTGGCGTCGCTGGAAAGGCGGATGCTCGGGCCGGAGGCCTGCATCTTGAGAACGGCCGTCTCGATCGCCAGGGCAATCCGCTGCCGGGTGGCCTGCCGCTCGATCCGCAGACGGGCGAGTTCCTCGATCGCACGCTTCTTGTCGGCAAAGCGAAGCCCCCCTTCGAACAGGGGCAGGGAGACACTGACCCCCACGCCCCAGTCGGTGTCGTCCGCCCTGGGCAACGAAGCCCCCCCTGGAAACCCGGGGATCGTTATGGGGTCCTTGCCCGCGCCCCCCTCGGCCAGAAACTGGGTCACCTCCCCTGAAAGCGCAGCGGTGGGGGCCCAGAACGACCTCTTCGTGGAGGCCAGCAGCCTCTCCTGTGCGGCGATTGCCGCGTCGAGGCCCCGGAGCTCGACCGAGGTGGCCAGGCCTTCCTTGACCATGAACGAACTGAACACCGCCAGGGCCCACGGGTTGTTCACGGATTTCCTGAACCGTTCGTTACTGGTAGGTAGGAGCGGGTCGTCGAGGCCCACATCTTCCGTGGTGAACAGCTCGTCCAGGGGCCTCGCCAGCAACCGGTTGAGGGCCCGCTCGGCCTGCTGACGCCGGGAGACGGCCTGCAAGACCACCTGACGACTGTTCGCGATCGCGCTCTCCCAGCGGTAGACCTCGGCAGGGCCCGAAATCCCGATGCTCTGGCGCACCTTGGCCAGCTCCAGGTTGGATCGGGTGAGGTTGAGGTTCTCCTTCTCGATGCGCTCCACGGCCTTTGCCCGGAGCACGTTCAAGTAGCTGGTTGCCGCCTCCAGGGTGATATCCAGCCGGACCGCTTCCCGCTCCTCTTCGCGGGCGGTCTGAAGGTGCTTCTGTATCGACAGGTTCGCCCAGGCAGGGTCGGCATAGATCACCTGCGACAGGGAAGCCGTGCCCGTCACTGTTTGTTCTGCCTGGGACCCGAAGCTTGCCTCTGCCCTGTCTTCGTCGATGATGCGGCCCAGTGCGGACACCTCGACCCGGGGCAGGAGATCGGATCGCGCCGCCTTGACCTCCTGTTCTCCGGCAGCCACGGAACGGTCCCGGGCGGCCAGGTCCAGGTTGGCGGTGATGGCCTCATGAACAGTGCTCGCAAGAGAGCGTTGGGTTTCGATCTCGACGACTTCCTCATCCAACAGCTCCGCTTCCCCGAGCACACTGAAGGGCGGATACACACCGATGGCCCGGGCGGTGGCCATGTTGATGGTCAGCCGTTCCCGGGCCGGGAAGGCATACGGGAGGGTCCCGGCATCCTCCCCGAGGAGGATCCGCTGGATGTTGAGCGCGGTCCGCCGGGCCAGCCTCGGAAAGGTCTCTTCCGTGGCAAGACCGGCAAAGACACCCCTTTCCACGTCCCACCTTCCCCGGAGGGAGAAGCTCGGCAGCTTGCACCCGATCAGGGCCCGTATCAGACGATCGTGCTCTTCGGCCGGCAGGTGCAACAGCGGCGGCAGGTAGACCGCTTCCACGTCCGGGTCGAGTTGCGCGAGGGCCTCCTTTGCCGAGTCCCCCACGATGATGACCTGCATCTTCAGGCCCAACTCCTTGGCAATCCGGGGGAATCGTTCCCCGAAGGCCTGCAGAGTGGTCCGGTAGTAAGGCGCCGACAGAAGGACGAACTTCTTGAAGGGCACGATCCTCAGGAACATCTCCAGGTCTCTGCGGAACGGGTTAGGGAAGGCGGTGTAGCTGAGATTCTTCACACCGCTCGTCCCTTCCTTCTCGGGCAATCCCTGCAAATAGACGTCCAGAACGATCGGGGCGAGCACCGGCTTCGGCAGGTCTCCCCGAATGGCCGCGTCATTCGATGCGAGCACCCCGAGAGCGATCACCATGTCCACCTTCGGATCGGCCAGAAGGCGGTTGATTCCGTCACTCACCGCTTTCTCCGTCCAGTTGCCCATGATCTGCTTCGTCTCCGGGAAGCGGACGTCGAACTCGCCTCCGAGCAGGTCAACGATTTCCTCCTCGAACTCGGCCTGCGTCTTCATCAGGCGGTCCCAGGGCCCATCGATCACGAAGCCGATTCGAACAACGGGAAGCCTTCCCGTCTGCTGCGCCGGGGCATCGTCCGGGAGGAACAGAAGAGGAGTCGCAAGCAGGATCAGCAACCTGATCACAAATGGCCTTGTGAGGGTTTTCGGACGACATCGGCAGACTCTCATAGAAACCTCCGGGGGCCGGCCTTCCGGACGACCCGCAACGGACAATGGGGATTGGCTCTTGTTGGCGGACACAGGTGAGTGCCTCTTTATATCAAATGTCCACCATTGGGAAAAGG
>JAUWSZ010000561.1 GCA_030609865.1 bacterium
AATATTCATTCGTGCTGGGCGGGAAGGCCTTCGAGATGTTTCACACCTCGGGAGAGACCCCAGACCACCTGATGGTCTGGATGCCGGAAGAGCGGGCCCTGTTCTGCGGCGATCTCTACTATGCCAGCTTCCCGAACCTCTCGACGCCCATGCTCGAGCCTCGCCCTGTGAGGGGGTGGTTCGAGTCCCTCGATCGTATGATCGAAATGGAGCCCGAGTACCTGATCCCTGGTCACACCCCGCCCGTGGTGGGTGCGGAGAATATCCGGGATGTGCTGACGAACTACAGCAGAGCGATCCGTCACGTCTACGAACAGACCGTCAAGTGTATCAACGAAGGCAAGACCGTGGAACAGGCCGTTCGATCGGTTCGCCTGCCCGAGGAACTGGCAGGGCTTCCTTATCTTCGGGAGCTGTATGGTCGGGTGGACTGGTCGGTGCGCGGCATCTACCGGGGCATGACCGGCTGGTATGACGGCAGGGGGACGGGCCTGGCGCCCCTGCCGCCCAGCCACCGTGCCCGTGAGACGGTCGCGCTGGCAGGCGGCGCGGACAAGATCCTGGCCAGGGCCATCGAGCTTCAGAAGAAGGGCGAGCACCAGTTGACGATCGAACTCTGCGACATCGTCATCGACGCCAACCCGGACGACAAGCTCGCCCGTATCATCAAGGCCAGCTCTCTGGATTCCCTGGCCTACACGGGCGGAAATCTGAACATGTTCGGGTTCTATCGCTCCGCTGCGGCCCAAGAGCGTAAGGCAGCAGGGGTCAAGCCCTAATGCGGTTTGCGCCGCAAGGCGAAAGTCGAAAGGGTCAAGGCGAAAGGCCCAAACGAGTTGAAAGGGGAAAGTCAAAAGGGTCAAGGGGCGGTTGACGTTTTGAAGAGGTATTCGTAACGGGCTACTGGCGAAACTCCACTTGATTCCCTCTTCAATACTTGATCCATCCCTTTCGCCTTTACCCTTTACCCTTTGCCCTGTCCTGGACGACTTGGCCCCTGCTCCGTGCACCTTGCTTATGGGCTTTCTTAGCGGCTTGCCAGGATGTGAATGCTCATCGCTGCCTCTCCGTGACCAAAAACCCCTCCACCGTTCTCCACCAGCGCGATGCGGGCCCCCTGGACCTGCCGCTTGCCGGCTTCTCCACGCAGCTGCGTGACAAGCTCGTAGATCATGGCCAGCCCGGACGCCCCGATGGGGTGGCCCCGTGATATCAGCCCCCCGCTCGTGTTGATCGGGATCTTGCCGCCCAGCCCCGTTTCGTCCCTTTCCGCAAAGGGGCCTCCTTCTCCGACGGCACAGAAGCCCATTTGCTCGACCTGGTGGAGTTCTCCAAAGGCAGTGGCATCGTGCACCTCGGCCACATCGATGTCCTCAGGACCGACCCCGGCCATTTCATAGGCCTGCCTGGCCGCTCGTGCCGACACATCGGTCTGCTTGTGCCGGTTGCCGGACTGCAGGGCAGAGGCCAGGACCTTGACCGCGCGGCTCGAGGGGTTCTTCTTGAGATAACCCTCACTGCAGATGACGGCTGCGGCCGCCCCGTCGCCGATCGGGGCGCACATGGCACGTGTCAGAGGCCAGGAGACCACACGGTCCTCCAGGACTTGCTCTATCGTTTGGGGGAAGGTGTACTGCGCCAAGTCGTTGAGGGTCGAGTTGTTGTGATTCTTGGCAGCGATGGCAGCCAGTTGCCTCTGGGTGGTACCGTATTTCTCCATGTGCCGGCGGGCGCCGATGGCATACCAATCCATGAAGACGGTATGGCCGCCCGGCTTTTCCGGCGGCAATTCGACGCCCTTCTTCCTCGCCTCCTCTTCCCTGCGCTTTCGATCCTCTTCCGCGAACCGGGTGATCTCCTCTACCGCAACTTCCACGTCCATGCCGGCGAGGAACCCTTCCATCGTCTTGGCCCGGTCCTCGTTGTAGAGCTTCTCCGCTCCCATGGCCAGGACGCAATCGTACAGGCCTGCCTTGACGGCGGTCCAGGCCCCGTTGACAGCGGTGCTGCCACTGGCGCATGCATTCTCCACGTTCGTGATAGGAATCCCCTCCAGGCCGTTGGCCGACAGGGCCACCTGAACGCGGATGCAGTGCTGAAACGTGTGGATGCCCCAGCCCGAGTTCGAGAACCAGGCCGCCTGGAGTTCGTCCAGGGTGAGGCCACAGTCCTCGAGGACGAGGTCCAGGGCCTCGCCGGTCAGGGACTTGATGTTCCTGTCCATGTACTTGCCGAATCTGATCATTGCCGAGCCGAGGATGTAGACGTTATCACTCATCTTCTGTTGCTCCTTAGGCTTTTGTCTGTTTTCGCCCGCGCTCCTGGACGCCCTGCCTCTGTGATGCGATGAAATCGGCCGTGAGCTTCCCTGCGTGCTCCCTGGAAGTCTCCTTCTCCATCCGAAGCCCCTCTGAAAAGGTCATGCCGTAGCCCTGGTCGATGACACGCTTGTAGCTCGAGACCATGCCCGGGACGCAGGAGAGTATGTCCGTGGCCAGGGTTCGACAGACAGGAAGCAAGTCGTCCGGGGCCACAAGCCGATTGACCAGGCCCCAGGCCATGGCCTGCTCTGCCGAGAGGTAGTTGCCCGTGAAGGCAAGCTCCTTGGCACGGCCGATCCCGATCATCCGGCTGAGCTTCTGGCTCAGGCCCCAACCCGGCAGGACCCCGACCCGGGCGTGGGTGTCCGCAAACCGGGCCTCGGTCGATGCGATCAGGAAATCGCATGCCAGGGCAAGCTCGAACCCACCGGTGATGGCTACGCCGTTGATCGCGCCGATGATCGGGCGATCGAAGTCTCGTATGATATCTATCATATCTAACGTATCCAACGCCTCAGTTTCCTTGTCCGACACGCCTTGCTCGGATAGCTCTTTCAGGTCGATTCCTGCGCAGAAGGCGCGGCCCGCTCCTGTGAGGATGACCACCCCTGTCGCCTCGTCTTCCTTCAGCTCCGTGAAGGCCTGGCCGATCGACGAGACGAGCTGCCGCGAAAGGGCGTTCATCGCCTTGGGCCGGTTGAGCGTCAGGGTCGCAATACCATCCTTCTTTTCCACGAGAACCAGGGGTTCGGACATGATTTACCCTCCATTAGGGGCCAGCACCTTACGAATTTGGCTCGAATCAGGTATTATACCCTTCTGCAACGGTTTCAGTCGAATGCATCGAAGCCTGGAGGTGATGCTTCCTGGGGAAGGAATCAGACAAGGAGGACGAAGAAATGGCAGAACGAGTTCCGATTCGAGAGGGAACGTTTCAGGAAGGGCCCG
>JAUWSZ010000636.1 GCA_030609865.1 bacterium
ACAGCCTCCTTTTCTCGAAGCCTCTCCAGACCGGCACGCGACACGCCGGGGCAACCCTGTTCGGGGGCCCCGACGTATTCTTGAATCGAGAGGACCCGGATTACCAGACCCTGCTCAGATGGGCCCGTGGGGAGCGTCTGCCCGAGGCAGAGGAATGAAACGAGAGCGGGAAAGAAGCGGGCCGGTCATCGAGGCCGGGAATCGTACCGAAGGACGAAAGTGGGATGCGGCGAGGGCCTGGGGGGCCATCTTGCTCGTATCTGGTCTGGTCGTCTTCCCGGTGACCACCGCCATGGCGTTTCAGTTCTACTTCTTCTTCCAGGGGCCTTCGAACACAGGAGAGGGGGGGAATCGGTACTTTACGGGCTCGCCGCGCTACAAGAACTACGATTGCCGGATTTGTCACGTGGGCGGTCCCGGTGAGATCCGGGTGAGGCTGTGGACAGAGCCTGACAACATATTCCAGGTCGGGTATGAGCCCGGAAGGGAGTACAGGGTCCGCCTGTCCCTGCTCGAAGAGTTGAGAAAGCCGGCATTCAAGATCTTCAGCACGAACAATTTCTGCGTGGAGGTGCTCGACACACAAGGACGGACCGCCGGCATCTTTGAGTTGGGATTCCCGTTCAATCCGATCACGCAACCGTTTGATCCTGTCGTACTGTCGTTGGACGGGACCACGGTTCTGAGCGGCTTTTTCAACTTCGATCTGGATTGGGAATGGTTCTGGACAGCGCCCGAGCCGGGCTCGGGCGCCGTGATCTTCTACTGTGGGTTCGTGGACGGCAGCGGCGATATCAAGGCCTTCAATGACGACGTGGCCGTAATCAAGCAGAAGGCCGAGCCCCGTTAAGATCGTGGCTCAATAATAAGATTAAGAAATCGATTGCGAGCAAGAAACGCGGGTGCATTTTCGAGGACGAGGCCGAGGACGAGATAGAAGCAAACAGTAAGGCGTCGAAACAGAGGGACAGGAAGATGTCGGATTCCAAACGGATTCCGCTCACGTCGCTGAGCCACAAAGGGGGTTGAGCCTGCAAGGTGAGCCCAGGGGTCCTGGGCGAAGTTCTTTGCGGATTGCCTCCGATTGAAGACCCGAAGGTGATCGTCGGGACAAGCACCCGCGACGATGCAGCCGTGTATCGTCTGAACGGCGAGACCGCCCTCGTCCAGTCCGTGGATGTCTTCACCCCGGTCGTGGATGACCCGTACACCTTCGGCCAGGTAGCCGCGGCCAATTCGCTTTCCGACATCTATGCCATGGGCGCGCGACCCATTATGGCCCTTTCGGTTGTTGCCTTCCCGGTGGAAAAGCTGCCGATCTCGGACATGAGTGAAATCCTGAAAGGCGGCATAGACAAAGCGCGGGAGGCGGGCATCGATGTTGTCGGGGGGCATTCCTTGGAGGACAATGAGCCGAAGTACGGGTTGTGTGTCACGGGCTTGGTCCATCCGGACCGGGTCTATCGCAACAGCACTGCAAGACCGGGAGATGTTTTGATCCTGACCAAGCCGCTGGGTAGCGGGGTCCTTGCACATGCCATCAAGAAGGGCAATGCCAGCGAAGAAGAGGTCAAAGAGGTCGTGGAGGTGATGACCCAACTCAACCGGGACGCGTGCGAGGCCATGGTCGAGGTGGGCGCCTCCGCGTGTACCGACGTAACAGGGTTCGGGCTCCTCGGGCACCTCATCGAAATGGTCCAGGGGTCGGGCGTTTCCGCGCGAATCCACGCCTGTCGTGTGCCGGTCCTGGGGAGCGTCCGATCCCGCGTCCGGGAGGGGATCTATCCCGGTGGCACCCGGAAGAACCTGGAATTCTACGGAAAGTACGCGGACTGGGAAGGGAAAGTGGAGGAGGTCGATCGGTTGGTCCTGGCAGACGCACAGACCTCGGGCGGGCTCCTGATTGCCGTGCCAAGAGAGCATGCAGAGGACTTGAAGAAGGGTCTCGAAAGTCGTGGCGTGGCGACCCGAGCGGAAATAGGGGAGATCGTGCCTTCTAAGGACGAGCCGAGAGTCTGCGTTTCGCGAGAGTGAGGAGGCGTTCCGAAATAATATAAAGTAAATTCTAAAAAATATAATATATATAGTTGAATTCATTATAAAATTACAATGAGAAACCTGCCAACAAGTGTTTCCGGGCCGGATCAGGCCCTGAACCCTATGGACATGAATAGGCATCTACCTGTAGAATGGGTTTCGCGCGTGTGACCCCCGCCAAAGGTGAGAAGCTCCCGGTTTCGCCGAGTCTGCAGTCACTTCGTGAACCAAGTCCGTTTCATTCCGGTCTTATTTGACGGAGAGTTGTCAGGGTAGCCGAAGGGACAGTTCCCTTCGAGGAGAAGTCAGTAATTCGAACCCAGAACGAAGAAGCAAGAGAAGATGCTATGATGGTAAACCGAGTGCAAGAAGAAGTGAAATATCTTCAGCAGAGGCTGGACGATCAGTCGGATGCTGTGTCTTCCCGCCTCAAGATCCCTCGGGTCAAGGCACGCGAGAAGGTCAAGAAGGCGTGGTTGGACGGCTGCATCCTGTGCAAACGACAGGGACCCACTGCACCCCATTTCTACAAGGGGCAAATCTACGTGATCTGCGCCGAGTGCGATATCGCATACGCGATGGAACACGGCGAGAAGGATCTCAAGAAATCGATCGCGCGCAGGCTGACTCGACGGTCGAAGTCGTCGGCATCCAGGAACTAGCCTGAACATTTCGTTGAGAATAAAGAGAGCGACTGAGAAGCATCGCACCGCTTTGCGGATCCCCACCGATTTTGCTCGTTCTTGCCCACTCCCCTTGCCCACCAGACAAAGCCTTTACCCGGTCGAATACCAGCGTATTGGAGTCTGGTCTCCGGAGAATTCTGTTCCCTTTTGAAGGTCTCTTGAGTAGAATATGC
>JAUWSZ010000501.1 GCA_030609865.1 bacterium
GCAACTCTCTGCCGATGCTCGTGAAGTAGGCGTTGTACCCGGTCACCCGGACGAGCAGGTGCCGGTAGTCTCTCGGCTTCTTCTGCGCCGTCCGCAGGAGGTCCGGGTCGAGCAGGTTGATCTGCAGGGATGTGCCCCCGTTCTCCACGTAGCCTCGCAGGAAGGCCTTGAATTTTTTCCTGTGCTCCGGGTCCCTCAAAATGGAAGGGTTGAAGGTCATGGTGTGGCTGGCGCCGTTCGGGAGGAGGTTCAGGTACTCGCCCCAATCTCCCTGGCCATCATAGACCTTTCCCCCCAGGGCCTTCCCGACGGAGTTCACGTTTGCCGTCGGCCCTCTTATGTCCGCTCCGTTCGAAGGGCATATGGCGTTCGACAGAAACTGCCCCTTGGGCCTTCCGTCGGCGCTGGCCGACAGGATGAATCCATCGCCCACCCAGTAGTTCCAGCTCAGCATGCCCGGCCGGAACTGGCGGTGGGTGGATTCGGTCTTGTGTTTCCAGGCCTCCTCGCACCAGAGTTCCATCACCTCCCTGGCCATCTCGTCCGCCTCGTCGTCGTCCCGGCCGTACTTGGGCGCCTTGAACTTGGCCTTGGCCTGCAGGGATTTATGGCCTTCCCAGTTCGCCCTGAGGGCTGCCATCAACTCCTCCATCGAGCACGCCTTCTGGTCGAACACCAGGTACTTGACGGCGAGAAGGGAATCCACGGTCGTGGCGAACGTAACCGCTTCCAGCGTCGTAAAGGAGAGTTCGGCCCCTCCCCGGGTGATGTCCAGCCCCTGTTCGGCACATCCCTTGACCAGACAGGACAGGTAAGGCGTGGGGGCGAACCGGGCCCGGATCGATTCCGAAAGCTCGTAGAGATCCACGCACTTCTTCACGATGTGCGCCGTCTGGACCACGTAGGCCTTCCAGAACTCCTCCCATGTGGCGGACTTCGTAGCGTCCCCGGTGTCCGGCCCGTCCTGGCCGATCGTCTCTTCCTTGCCCGTCATCGGGTCTTCGAAGGGCAGCAGGTCCTTTCCGCCGGTCAGTGCGAGTTCCACGGCCTTGAGCAGGTTCAGGTTGTTGTCCACGGTGCCCGACCGGTCGTTTCCCACCATGGTGTTCTCCAGGCAGCCCACGGGCGCGTATTCGTGGACGTTTTCCTCGTGGATCAGGTGCGTGCAGCCTGCCTTCTTCGCCTGGAGCATCATTCCGGCCATGGACCGCTCGTCGAAGTTGAGCAGGAAGGGCGCGCCCTGGCTGGAGGAAAGCATGTCGACGATCTTGTCCAGGAGTTCCTCGCTCGAGTTCCTGTGCAGTCTCACGTTCGGCTTGGGCTCCAGGATGGGGCTCATCTCGTCGATGACCTCGAGAGTCGCAAAGGTGAGGCCGTTGGTCATGTCCCTGCCGCCCGTGCCCATGCCCGACAGGGTGACCAGCTGGCCGAAGGCTGCGGTGATCCCCTGGTTGCCCCCGAGCCGGATCATGGCGTCGTAGGCGGTGTTGGCGTGTATCCAGAAGCACTTCAGGATCTCTTTTCCGAATTCCCTGTCCATGCCCTCCCCGAGGGAGCGCTCCCAGTAGGGCAGCAGGTATTGGTCGATCCTGCCGAAGGAGGTTCCCGGCCCGGGGTAGTTCTCGTCGCTCATGATGAGCATGTGGTTGAGCCAGAGGGCCTGCACCGCCTCCCAGAAGGTCCGGGCCGGCTCCCACGGGACCCGATCCAGGTTGGCCGCCATCTGCTCGAGTTCCCGCTTCCGTTCCGGGTCGGCCTCCCCTGCGGCCAAGTCCCTCAATTTCCCGGCGTACCTGGCAGCCACGTCGCGGGGCATGGTCGCCGCCGTCATCATGGCCCTCAACTGGGCCCCTTTCTCGCCCCTCTTCTCCCGCCCGCTCAAGCGCTCGTACCGGGAAACGAGGTCCTCATGGATCCCCTTCCAGCCGATCTCGAGGGCCCGCTCGTGGCCCGGTATGAGATGGCCGCTCGTGGCCCCTGCATTCCCGTAACCGTGGTCGTGGAACGATTTCATCCGAGCCCTGACGCCGTTCTTGCCGCAGATAAGGCGATCTCTCGCCTTGGATTCCTTCCTGGTCAAGCACATCGAGGTTTGGATGTTGAACCGCCCCCCGGCGATGAGATCGCCCGGAAGGATCTCCTGGGGCACGTAGCTCACCGCGACCTCCCTGGTGAACCAGGCCTTCCGTTCCGGCAGGCTCCATTTCCAGAAGTCCTCGTGCAGCCTGACGGGCCGGGCTGCCTGATGGAAGGACGACCGGAAGGCCTGGAGGAAGACAAACGTCTCCGGGGCGATGTAGTAAACGGCCTCATCGTACTGAACGTCCCAGGGCGTGCCCGTGGTCCATGCGGTGAACTCGTTGTTCCATGCCCGTTCGACCCCCTTGAAATAATAGTCCCTCAGCCATTGGATCCTCGGGGAAAGCCCCTCCGGTTCCTTGATCGATTGCAGGAGTTGTTCTGCGGTGGACACACTCATGGTTGCCCCCTTTCTTCTTCGGCCATCATGGCCTTCAAGCGGTCTCGGCCGTGTATCAGCAGCCTTCTCATGATCTCCATTGCCGTTTCCTCGTCCTTGCCTTCGATCGCCTCAACCAGGTCCTTGTGAAAACCGAAGACAATGGAGACCACGGCGGGGTCTGAGAAGAACCTTCTGGTAAAGCTGGTGTAGATTTGCCGGAAAGAGTTCAGGAGCAGCGGGTAGATGAAGTTGCCGGTGGACATGGCGATCAGGTGGTGAAACCTGAAGTCAACCTCGGCAATCCTACCGATCTCCTGGAATCCGACTTCTCCTTCCTCTTTGATCAAATCTTGCAAAGCGTCGAGGTGTTCCTGATTCCGTCGCAATGCAGCAAGCTTCGCGGTTTCCACCTCGATGAGCATCCTCATCTCCACCATGCTTTCGAAGAGCCTTGGATCGAGCCTGCCGTTGTTGTAGTTGACGAGGGAGGAAAGGATCGCGAGGGAACCTTCCTTTCGGTAGTCGTTGACGACCGTTCCGACCCTGGGCTTCATCGAGATGAGGCCTTTGGAGACCAGATCCATCAGCCCGTCGTGCACCACGGGCCGGCTGACCCCGAGCCGCAGGGCGAGCTCCCTCTCCGAGGGGAGGTTCTCCCCGATCGAGAGCTTGCCGGACAGGATCAGGTCCTCGAAACGCGCAACGAAAACGTCCTTGAGGCTATCCTTGCGAATGGGGCTGAGTATGTCTTCCACGCATCTCTCCTGTTTTTTGGCTGGTGGTATTACCAGCATACCAGACCCAAGGGAACTGTCAAGAAGAAAATAACGGCCAGGTATTAACAGATAGGTAGGTATTAGGTATTAGGTTTTAGGTATTAGCTCCCCACCATTATCCCCTCCGACAGGATGCGCGCCCGGTGGGAGAGGGGTGGAGCTAATACCTAATACCTAACTGCTAATACCTAAATAGCCAAGTAGCCAACACAATCGCAGAGTTGGAGTTTGGGGACAGCCACTTGACTCCCCGAAGATCGGTGGCTGTCCCCAAACTCCATCAGGATGC
>JAUWSZ010000471.1 GCA_030609865.1 bacterium
AAGATACTTCGGAGGCGTCTGTTCTCGCCATTCGAGCACGCTCCCTTTCCGCCTTCAGGTATTCGATCACCCCGATGGCCGCTGCCACGATCTTCTTGGGGTTCCGGTTCATCTGCTCTTCTCCTGCTATACAGGTTCGAAGGCCAGCACGGCACGTGCGTGCTCTCCTTCGCCGCGATGAAGGATCTTCGCGCTCAAGGACATGCCGATCCGGATCGTCTCCGGATTCCGGGCGTCAACGCCCTGAATCCGGGCAACCATCCTCACCCCCTCGTCCAGTTCCACCACGCCCAGGCAATACGGGTTGTTCCTGTCGAACCCTTCCTCCTTCATCGAGGGGGGGGCCACGGCGATGCAGGTAAAGGCAACGAGCTTCCCCTTCCCGCCCACCTCGTTCCAATCCATCTCCGGTTTGCGACATTCCGTGCAGATCGGCCTTGGGGGGAAAAAACGGGCACCACAACTCCTGCACGTGGAACCCATCAACTTCTCTTCCTTGAGATACGCCTCATACGAGACATCATTGATCGGACGGGCCTCCACGGTCTTATCTCCTTTCAAAAATCGTATAGGTGCAGGTGCCCCCCGTGCCGCCCAGGTTGTGGGTGGCGCCGATCCTCAAATCCTTGATCGGAACCTGGCGCAGGCCGGCCTCCTGCCTCAGCTGCTTCCAGATCTCGTGAACCTGGGACACGCCCGTGGCCCCAACCGGGTGGCCCTTGCACTTGAGCCCCCCGGAGGTGTTGATCGGCTTGTCACCCTCCAGACGAGTCCGCCCTTCCTCGACCATCTTGTAGCCCTCGCCGGGCTTGCAGAATCCCAGGTCCTCCAGATGGACGATCTCCGCGATCGAGAAGCAGTCGTGCACCTCGGCAATCTGCACGTCCTTGGGTTCGATCCCTGCCATCCCGTAGGCCTCGTCCGCCGCGTACTGCGTGGCTTCGAAGCAGGTCAGGTCCGCCTTGGCATGAAGTCCCTTGCCACTGCCCTGGCCGAGACCGATGATGTGCAGCGGCGCGTCGGTGAAATCCCTGGCCATCTCCTCGGCCACGAGCAGGAGACAACTCGCACCGTCGCTGATCGGACAGCAGTCGAAGAGATGCAGGGGCCAGGCCACCTCCGGGTTGGCGCGCGGATCGCTCAGGAAGGCCTTTTCGTCCTCCCATTCGGGCACGTCCAGCCCTTTCTTCTTTGCCTTTTCCTGCTTTGCCTGCATCAGGTCGCGAATCGAGGCCTTGTACTGCCCCTTCGGGTTCAACGGGGCGTTGTTGTGGCTCTTGATCGTCACGTTCATCAGGTGTTCGCGATTCGCCCCGTACTTTTCGAAATAGGCGCTTGCCGTAGCGCCGAAGACGCCGGGGAAGGTAAAGCCGACCTTGCCTTCGTACGGGGTGGTGGCCAGAGCCAGGCCCTCGGCAACTTCCTCTGTGGTGCGTTTCGACATCTCCTCCACACCACCGACCAGAACGATGTCATAGAATCCCGAGGCGATCGCGAACACGCCCTCCCGGATCGCGAGAGCGCTCGACGCGCACGCTCCCTCGGTGCGCGTGGCAGGCTTCGGCACGAGCCCGATCACATCCGAGATGAGTGGACCCCAATGCCCCTGGTGGATGAAGAAGTCGTTCGTAAAATTCCCAAGATAGAGGGCATCGATATCCTTGGGGTCCATGCCTTTGTCGACAGAGGAGAGCGTTTCCCGGTAGGCCTCGACAAAGAGGTCCTTCGAGTCCCTGTCCTTGAACATGCCGAACTTCGACATGCCCGACCCGACGACGGCCACTCCCCTACCCAATTTTCTGCGTCTTTTCATTTCAAGCCTCCTTTACCACTACCATCCCCCGGTGATCTCGAGGCACTGACCCGAAACGTAGTCGGACAGGGACGAAGCCAGGAACAGGAGCGGTCCTGCAGCCTCGTCCGTGGTCCCGGCCCTTCCCATGGGAATCATCATCTGCATGGCGCCGCGCATGGCCGCAGGGATTCCGACCGCGACCGGCTTGCCGTCCCGTTCGATGGTTTGCCCCTCCTCCTTATCCTTGGTCAGGCGCGTGTCGATCCACCCGTAAGCCACGGCGTTGGCCTGCACGTTGAAGGATCCCCACTCCTTGGCCATGGTCTGCGTCAATCCCACCACACCCGCCTTGGCGGATGAGTAGTTCGCCTGGCCGGCGTTGCCCCGGGTGCCGGACGTGGACGACACGTTGATGATCTTTCGGCTGACCACCTTTCCTTCCGCCTTTTCCTGTTTGGCAGCGTCCCGGAAGTAAGGGGCAGCCGCCCGCACCAGACGGAACGGCGCGGTCAGGTGCACTGCAAGCATGGCCTCCCACTGCTGATCGTTCATCTTGTGAATCACCGCATCCCACGTGTACCCGGCGTTGTTGACCAGGATGTGGAGCCCACCCCAGGTGTCTGCGGCCTTCTTGACGATGGTGCCGGCAAAGGCCTCGTCCGTCACGTCTCCTGCAACCACGATGGCCTCGCCTCCGGCTGCCCGGATCTCGCTGGCCGTTTCCTCGGCCGGTTCCGGGTCCAGATCGCTCACCACCACCTTGGCCCCTTCACTGCCGAACAGAAGGGCAGCCGCCTTGCCGATCCCTCGGCCCGAACCCGTGATGATCGCTACCTTGCCTTGAAGCATCTTTTCCATGTTTTCTCTCCTTTTCCGTGCTTTGTCTGGTCCAACCAATCAAGCCTGAATCGCCCGGAATACCAGCTCGCACAGCTGCTTCGTGCTGGCATCCACGTCAAAGGGTTCTTCCCTAAGGGCCCAGTGCAGAGCGGTTTGCTCGATACCGCCGAAGATCACGTTCCGAACCATCCCGGTGTCCACATCCGCGCGAATGCCCCCTTCTGCGATTCCATCCTGGATCAGGCCCATCAGGTCTTCATCGTATCGTTGCATGAGATCGTGCGCATGGCTCTGATAGTACCCGGGGTCCTGTCGAATCTCCAGGATCAGGAAGCGGGCAATGAAGCGCCGCCTCCGCCAGGTGTACAGATGGGACCAGATGAACTTCCTGATCCGGTTCAAGGCCCCTTCGATGCCGCGCAGTTGCAGCTCGAGGAAATCGAGGTACACCTCTATGTCCCGCTCCAGGAGGGCAAAGACCAGATCGCGCTTGGTGCGGAAATCCTCGAACAGGGTCCCCTCGGGCACCCCGGCCGCTGTTGCGATTTGAGCCGTGGTGGCTCCCTGGTAGCCCTTTTCCTCGAAAAGGACCCGGGCCACATCCAGGATCCGCTCGCGACGCTCCTGGGACGGCTTCCTCTTGTTGGTCTTCTCCTTAACTGCTCCAGCCTCCCGGTAGGCACGGGGAAATCATCAAACCGAGTAATACTCGGAATGTCCAGTCTTCCCCTTCTTTGAAATCCGGCCTTGATCGCCAGAAACCCAAGAATATTAGCCATTCTATTCGTGTATGTCAAGAAAGAGGCTGAAAAGAATGTTTCGAGTGCCGCTCGGAATCCGCAATCGAATCAGGATGCGAGCCGTTACGCATAATCGCTGGACACACTGGCTTTGGGTGCTGTATCGGGCGCAGGCACGAATACCGGGAGCAAGAAAGAAAGGGGCCGGGGCGAGGACCTCAACCCTGATCCCCGTTCCCTGACCCCTGGGTTACCGGGGGTCAACCCTGGGCTTTCGTGAGCTGCTCGGCGAGT
>JAUWSZ010000584.1 GCA_030609865.1 bacterium
GACCTCATACCCGAGAGACACGGACAGGGATTCCATGGGCGTGGCGAAATTGAACTGGGCCACTCCTCCATAGGCCTGGGAGTTCTCGTAGAGGCTGCCTCCGATGGGGGTGTCCGTTACCTCCAGCCACCAGGCCTCGAAGTCCAGGGCGCCCAGGAAGTCCGGCAGGTCGAGCCACCGGAAGTCCAGATCGACCATAAAACGGCTTCGCCAGGGGATATAATCGTCTGGGTCTTGGTCGAACATTGCGTATTGCTCGTTCGCCCAGACCACGCTGACACCGACGTCGAACATCTCGTCCGGGCTGACCCCGATGCGGCCGCCGTAAAGCATTTCCGTGTCCGGTTGGTCCCGACCGAAAGCAGGCGCATTCACCCCGTACGGCTCAGAGTAACCCCAACCGTTCCCAATCCAGAAATTGATGTTCACCAGTTCTCCGACTTCGTACTCGACCAGACCGCCCGTGATGGACCACGGGGCCACGAGGAGGTTGACCATCTTGAACTGCCAGTTCCAGATGTCGATGTTCTCGTTGGCGCCGATGCCGATCGGACAGTCGTAGACACCGCCCAGAAGGGTCAACCCGCTGCCCCAGGGGACCACCACGCGGAGCCAGGCCTCGTCCAGGTTGATGTCTGTTTCGTCAAAGGCGGTGATCGAGACCTCGAAGTAGCCGTCCGCCCAGTCGGTCATGCGGTGCTGCAGGAAGAGCTCTGCCCGGTCCACGGTGAACTGTACCTTTTTCGCATCCAATCCGTTGTACTGGTAATCCGCTTGCTGGGCGTACGTCAGGTACACATCCACGTAACCGCCGATGCTCGGAAGGTCGCCCTTCCATTCCGGGTCGTAGCTGAAGTAGTTCGGCACGTAAGGCGACCGTGCGTGTCCCAGACCAACCGCGGTGAAGACCATGATCACCGCGATGAGCGGGACAATAAGGATCTTGATTTTCATTCCTTCCCCTCCTTAATTTCTCGTTGGCCTAGTTCATGAGAGAAGGAACACATTTCTTGTCCTTTCTTGTTTGCTTTTTCGAGCCTTCCCTCATTCCGGTCAATTCCCCATAAAGAATTCTCATATATGTCAACAAGGAGTTGGGAACAAATCTGTCCCGTCTCCTTTTTTTTAAAGTCTTTCGTTAAGAAAGTCCTGATGAGCGGTTGAAGTATATGAAGAAATTATGGAGGTGTCAAGAAAAAATTATGAGAAAGTCCCTGTTCGGCGTCTGTGAATTCAGCAACCAAAGATTCGCTCCGGATTGGGTCGGGGAAAAAGGGGAACCATAACGGTATTCGAAATATCCGAAAATCGGCTTGATCGTGCGTTTTCGGGGAAGTGACGATCCACTGAACAGCCTGCTAGACGGGCGAGAATTTTGCAACAACCGTGCCACGCTTCAGAGACGCTGAGTTGGGGGGGGCAAACCGCTTGAAATGTCAACAGCGGCAGGTGCTTGCAGCGGGCTCAGCGGCACGTCGGGCGACCGAAGAGAGGGGATTGTAGTGCGGCATCAGCCACTAATCGGGGACAGCCAGTGAATTCATTGGCTATTAGGTATTAGGTTTTAGGTATTAGCCCACCCCTCTGCCCCATGGCGCGCATTCTGACGCAGCAGGCCAGGATGCAGTCGGAATCGCAGTAGAAGGATATTCTCGGACAGCCTCCTAGGAATTGGACGTTCCCTGCCCCTCGGCTCTGCATACGTATTCGTTCCGGAGTCGGGCTTCCAAGGTGTACGAATTCTGAAACTTCTCGACGATGAATTTCTCGACCACCCTGCCCAAGCCGAGGATCTTCACCGTCACGTCGCCATCCAGGCGTTGAATCCAGTGATCCCCTTCCCTCTCGAACGCGATCCTGGCCCCTGCCTTGATCCTGTCCGCCAGCCTGGCCGGGAAGAATTCCAGGGTCGCCGTATTGTTCTGGGTATCGAGGATGAGGTCTGCTACAAAGGAATGGCTGGCTCCGCCAAGGGCCTTCTTGACCGGCCCGGGCATGGAGACCTCCATGGTGTACTTCATCTTGACGTAAACCTTGTCGTCTTGGGCTCGGTTCTCGAGGACCTCCACATCACGGATTTCCGGATGATTCTGGCTGAGATACGATAGCGCCCCGTCGTCGGCCAGGTATTTCTGGTAGATTTCGGGTGGGAAATCGCACGGGAAGCTCCCCGAAAGCTTCATCGCCTTGCCTCCGATGGTTGTTGTGTTCTCCGTGTTGGGAACGGCTGGACGACCCGTATTGCCTGCATGATGGTGTTGCCCGAGCGTCCCGGGAGGGTCGAAGCCCCCCGGCACCCTGGCTCAGATGGATGCGATCTCGTCCATCATCATCAATTCCATGTCCCCTTCGACGAGGGCCTGTGCCTTCCCGAACAACTCGGCCAGTTGGGGTGAGGAGGAATGTACCCCAAAGGCTGCATCGTCCTTGTATTTCTCTACCACAACCACGAGATTCGGGTCGGTCCGGTCTCGATTGACTGTGTAGTACACGGTGCCTTCCTCCTGTTTCACCGACGGGATGATGTCCTTCAGCAGCTGGACGAGATCATCCGCCTTTCCCTCTTTCGCCTTGATCTTCGCGATTACTGCGAGCATCTGCCTGCCTCCTTGTGCGAGGTTCGTTTGACTTCGAGTTGGACTCATCTTTTCATCTGTGCTTGCCAAGGTCAATACCCCCCCGTATAGCTGAGGGAAGCCTGCAGGCCCCGTGCCCGTGTGCGTGCCCGTTCCCGTGCCCGACTAACCGCGGCGGAGCATTCGGTGGTTGGACCGAACGCTGCAATTGTGTTGCCAATTTTGGTATTAGGTATTAGCTGTTAGGTATTAGCTCCCCACCATTGCCCCCCGACAGGGTGGTTGGGGGTGGGGGCTAATACCTTATACCTAACGGCCGAGGGCTTACAGGGCCTCTATCTCGTCCTCGAATTCGGGCACGGGCACGCAACACGGGCACGGGCACGAAAAGCATTGGCTACCAACCACTTGCCACGAAACCGGCAGAGCCGGAACAGGGATGGCGCCCACGGCAAACAGGGCGGAGTCACCATTTAGACGGCCCGTGTTTACGCGGAATGAGGCCGTGTGGTAAAAAGAAAGATTCTGCCCGATTCAGGGA
>JAUWSZ010000111.1 GCA_030609865.1 bacterium
GCCCAAAAAGGCGGCCTGGTCGGTGTGGTAGAAATCCGGGCTTCCCGTAAGACAAGCAAGGAAGCAGGGACGGGGATAGTAGTCTTCCACCGAAATCGCATCGATCGCCGGGGCGGCCCAGCCGGGCGCCAATTCCGGGGTCACCAGGAGCAGGGCATCGTCCGGGTCATACGAAGAGGCAATCTTGAACTGGGTGTTGAAGGCCCATCGAAGGGCTTCGAAGATCGCTCCGAGGGGGGCGGTCATGATGGGAGCCGTAAGGAGTTCGTACATGTTGAAATCCCAGTATTCATACAGGGTGAACTCCTGGGGAAGGGAAGACTGGTTCCGGACCGTGGTTTCCGAGATGACCACCGAATCACATCCAAAGGGGATGTAGGTCCTTTCGCTCACCAGCAGGCCGT
Organism: bacterium; assembly: GCA_030609865.1. Next base: position 405 of record JAUWSZ010000111.1, read on the forward strand.
GTTGGGTCGTCTCTTTCAGGAAGTACCCGATCCCGAAGACGCGCTTGGTAGTCTGGAAGGAGTCGGAACGGCAAAGGGTATTCCAGATCTGTTCGCCTGATTTCAGGAAACGGAAGCCTCCGGAGAAATTGTTCCGAGAGGGCTGGTACCGGTTGACGCACTTGCCTCCTCTCGTCCAGTCCCAAAGTTGCACGTAACCCTCATTGTGTGCCGTGGCCGTGATCGTATCGTTGCCCAGTTGGTGCCAGTGGTCACGGGACTCCCCCCAACTCGTAGCGTAGGAGGCGCGGGGGTCTTCTCGGTGGTTGATGGTGTAGCGGTACGCGGGCAGGCCATGGGAATCGACCTCCCAGGAACCGAAGGCACCGCTTCCTGAGGCGTCCGGACAACCCGGAAGGAAGGGGTCCTCGAACAGGATGTCGTACACCGCCTCGGGCGTTGTAGGACAGGAGAGGGAAGTTGAAGCGTTTGGGGAAGGCTCTGTCGCTCCCCCGCATCCAACGAGCACGAGGAGAAGGAGCACCACGCGTGTCGTGCGGTCAACGCCCGCCCCGAGGGAGCGGTTCGGTGGAAAGGCCTTCTTGGTGACGTTCACAGATCACACAATACTTCCGGCGCTGTAGACTGTCAAACGATGTTTGGAGATACCCCCCCCCGGCTTGACTCGGAACGACGCGGTGTGTTAGTGATAAGATACCTCTAATAGAGGGCACTCTAACCAATGATTTTTCTACGTTCCACAATGACCCTTTGCCTGTTCTGGGGCCGGACGGTCGATGTCTCTTCGTGAAGCCATGCTGGGTCTGCTCGACGACGGGCCCATGACCGGGTACGAGATCAAGCAGTTCTTCCGGAATGTGATCCGGCATTTCTGGAGTGTGAGCGACGGCCAGCTGTACCCGACCCTCAAGAAGATGCATGAAGACGGCCTGATCAGCCCGGAGGTGGTTGAGCAGAAGGGCACGGCCAACAAGCATGTCTATACGATTACCGAAAAGGGTCGCGAGAGATTCGCTCAGTGGCTCCGCGAACCGGTGACCAAGTTCGAGGAGTTGAAAGAGCCTTTCGTTCTCAAGGTCTTCTTCTTCAGCAAGCTTTCCCGGGAGGAGATCCTCGGGCATTTGCATACCCAACAGCAGCTTCACTCCCGCATCCTGGAAGAAATCCGAGGCGTCCGCGATACGTATGAAGAAGCCGTGAGCCCGTATCAGCGGTTGATCGGATATGTGGGGATTCTGTATGTGGAGGTGCGACTTCTCTGGCTCGCCAGCATAATCGACCTGGTAGAACAGGGGAAGATCGGAACGCAGCCCGCCCTCTATACAGAGGAAATGGTCGAAGTGGGTAAGCGGTTCTTCGAAGAGGTCTTTTCGGAAAAGCCGTCGAAGGCGTTTCGGAACTGGCTCGACAAGGCGGGACTTCAACTTCCTTTCCCCCTGTGGAACGTGGAAGGCGACACAGCGGCTCCGAGAGCCGTCGGGCATGTTGTCGGATCAGGGGAGAGGAAGCCTCGGGGGCAGAATCGTCGAGCCTCGCGAGAAGGCAGTCAAGGGAAGGGATGAGGATAAATCTACGCACGCTATCGTGTGTTGCGGGTCGCTTTGGATTAGAGTTGTGAACGGAAGCTTGTTTTTTTTCGGACTGTGGTTTGGCGCTAAACGGGAAGGAGGTGCATGAGAAGATGGAGCTAGCGGTAGAGAGTCTAAAGTGTATCGGATGTCGGATTTGTGAGTATGCGTGCAGCTACCATCACGACACGGATTTTTCAGCTATTGGATCAAGCCTCATGCTGCACCGGGTCGAGAAGCGAGACTACTTCGGCATGATGGTGAAAAGGGAGAAGGATCTCCTCCTGGCCCGACCGGAAGGGCTGGAGATCGTCTTACCGGGTGAACAAGTTGAGGGGGCAGGGGCGAGCAGCAAGCCGATTCTGATGCGCGCGCCCTGTGATTTGTGCGAAGACGAGGACGAGCCTTTCTGCGTGAAGGCCTGTCCGACCGGTTGCCTCAGCATGGTGGAATCCTGAGACCCTCGACACGAATGGAAGAAGGGGGAATGTGAGTCATGGACATTGAGAATGCTTATATGGGAAGAATCCTCGTCGTGGACCTGAACGAGGGAACCTGTGAAGAAGAGGAACTCACCGAAGAGATGGTGAGCGAACACATCGGAGGGGCCTCGATCAGCCTGGCCCTCTACAAGCAGCACGTCGACCGGAATCCGATCATCTTCGGCACGGGCCTGCTCACCGGGACTTTTGTCCCGAGCAGTTGTGCAGGCGTGGTGACAGGCAAGAGCCCGATTACCGGCAGGGTGTGCCACGTGCCCTTGTCCTGGCAGACAGCGGTGGAGCTGAAGTACAGCGGCTATGACTTTGTGGTGGTCCTCGGCGAATCGGAAAAACCGGTGCGGTTGTGGCTTCATGACGAGCTTGCCGAACTGGCCGATGCAGGGGAAGTGTGGGGCAAGAATATATGGGAAACTGCGGTCAATCTCCGCTTCGAGCACGGAGACGATTACGTACAGCTGATCGGGATCGGCCCTGCCGGCGAGAAGGGGTGTAAGATTGCGCAGATTTCGGAAGGTGACTGGGGGAGCCGTGACGTCTTCGGAATGGGGCAAGCCATGGGCGCACGGAAGCTCAAGGCGATCGCCATGCGCGGCCTGGGCAGCCTAGAGGTGGCAGACGGGTTCTTCGATGAATGCGTGGAACTCCAGCAGGAGCTTCGAAAGGGCGCGATCTTCGAGAAGCAGGGTCTCGTGGCCCTGTTGGAGGCCCTGGGCCTGGATGCCGCAGCCCTGGACCCGATAAAGCAGAAGGTGCACAGGAATTTGGCCTCTTTCAATTGTGCCTATGCGGCCAACACCTATCTGATGATCGACGAGCCCTCCGACCTCCTCGAGGAGTCGAAGAAGGACGAGCCCGGCCTCCTCCTGACCGACCCGGCGGGCGTGATTTCACTGCTCTTCTTAAAGGAGGGGCTGCCGGTGGTGCTCCGTGAGATCAATCGCCTGGGCCTGGATCCGGTCGCGTGTGGGGCCCTGCTCAAGAAGGAAGAAGTGATCGAGGCGGACGAGGCGGTCAAGAGGGTACAGTCTCTTGCCGGGCAGGGTGCAGGCCTGGAGGAGGCGGGTGCGGAAAACGTTTACGGAGTCGCACCGTGGCCCCTTTCCGAGGCCCTCGAGGCGCGTTTGATCCAGGCCGTGTCGGTTTTCAGCCATGCCGTGCCCCTGAGCCCGTTGGGTGGGGGATGGGCCGATGCGTCTGTTGGCGAAGACCCGGTGGAAAGGGCCCAATGGTGGCTCGATCGAATGGCGGTTTCCTCGATTCTCGGGATCTGTCCGATCGCGGCCCTCCTTTCGCCTGAGTTTACCCTGGAGAAGATGGCACAGCTGGGGGCAAAGGCCGTCGATTGGGACGAACTGACCGAAGAAGCACTCCTGAAGCAAGCTCGCAAACTCGTGAAAGAGACGCATGCCCTGGGTGAGGCAGAGGGCGCGGTCCCTTCCTCCTGGGCCTCGGCAGATCTGGACGGAGCCCTGGAGAAGTTGCGGCAGGGATGGGAAGGGTGAATTCAAGTGAAAGGGGCCAGGGATCAGGGGTCAGGGTTCAGGTCCCCGCTCCCAACGTCCGGGTAGAGTGGTCAGGGGGGGGGCAGGTCCCGAGCTGCATCTAGGGTGCGGATGGAACGCGATTCGGACAGCTTGCGCGTGGGTGTTTATGTGGGCGAGGGCGCGTCGCATTCGTGGACCTGGTTCGTGGACCTGATGGAGAAGTACTCCTATGGCCGTCTTCGCCTGATCGAGGAGGGTGATTTCCCTCGACTTGCTCCTGAACAGGACGTTCTTCTGGTGTCCGGAGGCGATACGTTTGCCGTGGCCCGGGCCCTGGCGTCCCCGGGCGCCCGAGCCCTGCAGACCTTCCAGGAAAGAGGCGGGCTGTACATCGGATCCTGTGCAGGGGCGTATCTTCCCCTGAATTCCTCCAAGGCCCCGCTGAGCACCTTCAATTTCGTCAAATGCAGGATCAACAACCTGACCCGCGATCTTCCGCCTGTCCATCAGATGCCCCTCAAGTTCTCCACCCGCTATGGTTGCGACTACATCTATCATCCGGTCAGGGAGGATGTTCGTGTGAGGATGGACGACCATTTCCCGGTCTGGGGGGGGCGGGAGGTATGTGTGCCTCTTTACGGCGGACCACCGCTGAACCTTTCCGACGATATCGTTCCCAGGGCCTATTACACGGGTTTCACCGAACGGACCCGTTTCCTGACAGAGAGGGAGATCGCGGAGACGGTCTATTTGGGCAAGGTGGCCGCCTGCGAGAAGTCTTTCGGGAAGGGCCGTATGGTCCTTCTCGGCCCCCACTTCGAGCATCCCTGGTTTCCGGAAGGAAATGACATCATCCATCAATGGATCGAGTGGCACGTCCATCCCGAGAGACCGGCCGTCGATACGGAGATGAAGAAGCCGGGCAAGAAGAAGAAACTGCGCGTGCGCAAGGACTTCCTGTCCTCGCAGATTCAGAAGGAGTTCAAGCGGGAGATCAGCAACATGAGGATCCGTGCCGACGGCATGACACGGAAAAGCGTTCACTGGCGGATCGGGGCAAAGGTGTACGAGCCGGAGAAGATTCTTCACTTCGTGGATGCCATCTGGAAGAGGCTCACGGGCACACACTCCCCTTCTCCGGAAACCACTTCGAAGGGCTTGCAGGAAGCGCTCGTCGAGCAGGCCGCCGAGTGCAACGCGTTGCTGAAATCGCTCGCGTCGAAGATCGATTCGGGGGAGGACAGCGAGGAACTCGCGGAGGAGATGTTCTCTTCCCTGAAGGCGCTGGTCGTGGCGTTTCTGGGGATTTATTTTTCCAGCCCCGGTAGCGATGGTGGAGACGACTGAGGCTGGTTTGGGTATTAGCAGTTAGCAATTAGGTATTAGGTATTAGGTATTAGCTCCCAACCACCCCTCCGCTACGATGCTCGCCATGGAGGAGCGGGGTGGGCTAATACCTAATACCTAATACCTAATACCTAATACCTAATACCCAGAATCCAATAGCCCATATGAGACGCGAGGAGTTCCGTGGCTGACAAAACCATACGATGGACCATGGTCATTGACACGAATCGCTGCATCGGGTGCCAGAGTTGTTCTGTGGCCTGCAAGCGAGAGAATGATGTTCCCCTGGGCGTCTTTCGCACCTGGGTGAAATCCGTCGAGAAGGGACGGTTCCCTGACGTACGGCGTGGCCACATTCCGATCAACTGCAACCAGTGCGAAGACCCGGTGTGTGTCTCGGTCTGCCCTGTAAAGGCGACGTATCAGCGTGAAGACGGGATCGTCCTCGTGGATCCGCACCGCTGTATCGGGTGCCAGTACTGCAAGGCGGCGTGTCCCTACGATGTCCGTTATCTCCATCCTGAGAAGAAGATCATCTCGAAGTGCTATTTCTGTCATCACCGACTCGATGCAGGCCAGTTGCCCGCCTGCGTCGAGGCATGCCCCACGGGGGCTCGCATCATCGGGAACGGAAACGACCCCGAGAGCGAGGTCTCCCGCATCCTTGCCAGGCGGCCGGTGCAGGTTCTGCTCCCGGAATACGGAACCGAGCCACAGGTCTTCTACGTAGGGCTGGATGAGGAGATGGCGGAAATGCGCGGGCGGAGGGCTCCGTGAACCCAATGCTCACATACAATGTCCCTCATGAGCACTCCTTCGGGGCCATGATCGCCCTGTACATCTTCTTCACGGGTCTGAGTGCGGGATCCTTTTTTCTGTCGACCCTGTCCTACGGCTTCGGGCGGATCCAATACCGTGCCCTTTCGCGGCCCGCCATCATCACCGCCACCCTGATGCTCCTGGTGGCCCCCGTGTTCCTGCTTCTTCACGTGGGGAAGCCTCTGCGGTCCTGGCACCTGTTCTTCTTCGTGAATCCGGGTTCTCCGATCAGCTGGGGTTCCTTTCTGCTGACGTCGTATCCCCTCTTCTGTCTGATCTACATGGTATGCATCTTCCAGGACAAGGAGAAGGCGGCCAAGCGATGGGGGCTGATCGGCATCCCCTTTGCCGTTTCCGTGCACGCATACACGGGCTTTATCCTCGCCTTCTGCCCGGCCCGACCGCTGTGGCACAGCTCGATGATTCCTCTGCTGTTCCTCGTGTCTGCGGTCGTTTCCGGAACGGCCTTGATGATCCTCGTGTTTGCCGCCCTGTGCAAATGGCGAGGCGACACCATGGAACTTTCAGGGGAAAGAGGTCGCCTTCTGCTGTCCCTGGGAAGGCTTCTGGGTTGGCTCCTGATCCTGGATCTTCTGCTGACCGGAATCGATCTCCTGGTGGCCTCGGTCTCCGGTGGGGGAGATCAAATGGGGGTCAGCGTGCTCCTGCGCGGCGAACTGGCGCCACGTTTCGTGGGGATAGAGATGGTGCTGGGTAAGTTGATTCCCCTGTTGATCCTGTTTCATCCGCGGCTCCAGAGGGTGGGGCCGCTGATTGTTGCCAGCCTCCTGATCGTTCTGGGCATTCTTTTCATGAGGCTGGACCTGGTTCGTGTGGGAGAGATTTTGCCTTTGCTGTGATGAAAGATGGAGGTCAAAGGTCAAAGGATAAAGGTCAAAGCCGTGTGCTTCGATAGTCGTGGCAAGCGAAATGTGGAAGGGTATGCAGGCGTCCATTCATTGATTGACCTTTCACC
>JAUWSZ010000156.1 GCA_030609865.1 bacterium
AGAAGATCAGGGAGATGGTCCGGGACTGGAATGCGGACGGCATCGTGGGCGAGCGGATCGTCTTCTGCCAGCTCTGGGGCTCGGAAAAGGTGATGACCAACCTGGAGGCCCAGGAGACCGGAACCCCGACCCTGTGGCTGGAGCGGGAGTATCATATTGGCGGGACCGGGCACACCAAGACCCGTGTGCAGGCCTTCCTGGAAAGCATGGAATAGAACCAGAACCAGAGGATCCCAAAAAGGAGGATTCGGGCATGGTAGCTCCCATACAGTTCAACAGAGCGAAGTTCAACGAAGTCTTCAACGATCACCTTATCGCGGTCCAGAACATGGCCGAGGCGATGGAGGCGATCGGCGACCCGAGGGATGTCTGTGTCGTCGAGATCATGAAGGCGATAAAGGTCCATCTGCAGGAGCTCTTCGATGCTGTGGAAAGCGGCAAGAAGATGCTTTGGCACGAGTTTCTGTTCTTTCCCGAGATCTTCCGCGGGTTCCCGGATGTGCATCCCTTCTTTGCCGAACTCCTCTGCGGTTTCCTGCCCATGCTGGATCCCGAGGGGCTGAACCCGTACATAGATGCGGCCGAGAACCTGGGTCTTCCCGCGGACATCTGTCCTGCGGACAAAGGTCTCATAGGTGCCGTCCTGCAGGAGGTGCAGCCTCCGGTGGACATGGTCGTCGCCCCCACCTCCCCCTGCGACTCGGCCATCACCGCATATCAGATCCTGCAACAGCTTATCGAGGCCCCGGTTGTCCAGTGCGACGTGCCCTACTGGCAGAACGAAAGGGGGGTCGACCTGTACGAGCACCACATCTGGAAGATGATCCGCACCGTTGAGGAAGTATGCAAGACCAAAATGGACTGGGACCGGTGCAAGGAGTCGATGATTCTGGCCAACGATGCCATCGAATCCTTCATCGCTGAGAACGAGCTGCGGAAGCTCTCCCCCTGCCCACACGCGGGCAAGCTCGGGTTCTACCAGTTCCTGACCCTCTCCGCGACTTCCGGGACAGAGCTTGGCAGGGATCTGTGCCGGTTCATCCTCGAGGACGCCAAGCGGTTGGCCGCCGAGAAGAAGGGGGCCGTGGAGGACGAGAAGGTCCGCCTCTTGATGTACAATCCGGACCCGTTCTACGACCTGGCCGTGCACGACTGGATGGAAGACGAGTTCGGCGCGGTGACGGTGTTGACCTTCTTCGGCCATGCCACCCAGACGCTGATCGACCCGAGCACGCCGGAGTCGATCGTCCGGGACTACGCCTGGAAGATGATGAATATCTGCATGGCCCGCCAGTACCGGGGTCCCCACGAGTTCTTCATGGATGATTTCATCACGGCCCTCGAGGGATGGAACGTCGATGCGGTCATCGTCCCGGCCCTGATCCAGTGCAAGCACGGGCAGGCCACGCACGGATTCGTGCGTGAGGCGTGCAGGGAAAGGGAGAAGCCCCTGCTCCTCGTGGAATTCGATCCCATGGACGCGCGGCCGGTCTCCATTGACAAGATCCACAGCACGATCGAGGAGTGGATGGAGACCCAGGTCATCGTGTAGATGCGCAACGGGAGCCCCTTTGGCAGAATTCGACGAACAGATCCTGGCGATCCGAGGATTCACGAGGAAAAGGGAAAAGGAAGGAAAGCCTCTTTCCGAAATACAGTGTGCCGGCTCACCGGATGATCTGGTCGGGGGGTTGCCGGTCCGTTTCGGACCCGATAACCCACCTTTCGTCATCCTCAAAGAAGACACATTTGCGGAACTGGGCAATCCCGTGCACGGATCCGCCTCGATGGTCCTGTGGACGCGGCAGGACGAGCTGATTCGAGATGGCCTGATCACCCGCATCGGTCCCGACATTCCGGAAGCGGAGGGGCAATCCCTCCCCTTCGGCCAGGTCATCCTGCTGGGTGGAAGCAGGTTGGAAGAAAAGGACCTGGCAAGACTCGAGCGTGCGAGCAACCTGTCCTCTCTCCTCGAAGGCTACATGATCCGCCACGTACCCCGCAAGCTTTGGAGCCGGGTGAGCCAAGAAGCGGCGGTCAAGGGCTTCTGTTTCGAAACGCTCGGGCGGGCCCTGATGGCACACTACAAGAGGACTTTCCCCCTTCTTGAAGCTATGGAACTCCTTTTTGTTACCTCCTCGAAGGCGGATGTGGGGGAGCTCGAAGGCATCGGCTTGCAGGCAAAGGGCAAGAGCCTGTCGATTCGCAAGCTGACACGCACCGAAGAAGGCACCTACGAATGCGACGATCTGACCTGCGACGACTGCCCGGAAAAGCCGATCTGCGACACGATCAGGGATGTACTGGTGATCCGAAAGAAGGGCAAGGTCGTAGGTATCGAGGTTGTCCGGGACGGAGGATAGGAGAATGGAGAAACTGACAGGGAAGATGTACCTGGTGAGCGCACTGAAGGGACGTCATGCGGATCGGGTACCCGTTACCGTTCTGCCCGGCCCCTTTTGTGCCGGGTTTGCCGGCATCAGCGTGAGGGAGTTCCTGACGAACGCGGCGAGCAGCGCAAAGGCTCAGGTGGCCTTCTATGAACGGTTTCAGCCGGACAGCGCGATCGTGGTCAACGATGTCTACCTGGAGAGCGAGGCCCTGGGCTGCGAGCTCGACTTCCCGGAAGATGACATCTCCCATATCAAGGCGCCTCTGCTCAAGGACAAAGGAGACCTCGGAAGGCTCAAGGTAGCAGACCCGCAGCGGGACGGCCGTCTCCCCTACTATCTCGAGGTCTGCGAGCGGATGTCGGCTGCGCTCCCGGATGCGGCCCTGGGAGGGAGTCAGGCAGGGCCGTGGAACATCGCCATGAACCTTCGAGGCCACGAGACGCTCATGATGGACACCTATGATGATCCGGGCTTCGTGCACGATCTGATGCGGCTCGCCACCGACACGGTCAAGGCCTTCTGTGACGCATCCCTCGGCGCACGGGTCGGACCCGCCGTGCACGAGGCGTCTGCCTCCTGCAGCCTCATCTCCCCGACGATCTACAAGGAGTTCATCCAGCCCTACCACAGGGAGCTGAGAGACTACTTCCGGGCCAAGAAGGTCCACGTGAGCCTCCACATCTGCGGCTTCATCGATCCGATGGTGGAGGACGTGATCGACGTGGGCTTGAGTCCCCTGAGCATCGACAACCCCACTTCCCTGGAAAAGGTCATGGGCCTGGCCAAGGAGAAGAAGATCACCGTCATGGGGAACGTGGAGACGATCTTGTTTCACAGAGGGACAAGGGAGGCCATGGAAGAAGATGTCCGGAGGTGTATCGATACGGCCGCCCCTCACAGCCACTTTATCCTGGCCTCGGGATGTGAGATCCCGAGAAACTCGACGGTCGACCGAATCGACCACTACTTCACATACGCAAGAGCCTATGGCCGGGAGTTTATGGAGAAGCTTCAAGGGGGAGGAAAATGACAATGGACAAACACCCTGTGCTGCCTGAGGACAAATGGCCGGAGATCCGGAAGGTCAAGGCCTCGAACAAGACGGGATGGAGCTACTTCGAGAACCTGGTCAAGACCCTCCATCAAGAACTTGGGGAGGAGAAGACCGCAGAGTTGCTGGAAGTGTTCATGAGGGAAAATGCGAAAAGATTTGTTGTGCCCGCCATGAAGTCCTTCGGGCTCGAAGGGAACGACGCGTGGTCCCTTGCAAGCTACTTCAAGCTGGCCACCGGGGACATCATCGGCTACAAGACGGAACTCTCGAGGCCCGAGCCGAACGTGGTCAGCTACCGCCTTTACCCCCCCTGCCTCTGGTTCCCGAATCTCGACATCCCGCCGAGTTTCTGCGAGGCCCTGGGCTGTTTCGAGAAGGAAGCGGCCAAGATCGTCAACCCGAACATCGAAATCAAGCATACCAAGCTCATGACCGCCGGGGACGACTACTGCGAGATCCTCTTCATCGAGAAGGACCCCTCCTCCTAGCAGGCAAGTGTCGCTGTATTGCCCGCGAAGCGCGACTCATGAGAAAAGTGCAGTTGTACTGCCTGATCGCTCTGAATATCGTTGCCTTTCATGCCCCCGGCATCTGGCTGTTCTTCTTTCTCCTTTTCCCGGAACAGGGCAGCGGAGGCATCTCGGACGCCCTTTTCAATGCCCTTCTGGTCGTCTTCTGGGGGGGCACGCACAGTATCGTGGCACGGAAGTTTTTCAGGGATTTCCTGGCCGGGTTGGTGGGCAAAGACTTTGTCAAACTGGCCTTCACGGTCATTGCCGGCATCACGCAATGTGTAATGCTGTACTACTGGCGGCCCCTCGACGGAGTTGTCTGGCATGCCGAGGGAGTCCTGTATTGGGTTTCCGCCTGCTTGTTCGTTTGTGCCTTTGGAGCGGTCTTCTACTGTTCGATCCTGCTCGACTACATGGAGGTATTGGGCGTTCGAAAGATCGTGCGTCATTTCCGTGGGGAGCCGGACCCTGCTCCTGCCCTTTGCCTCAAGGGACCTTACCGGTATTGCCGCCATCCCGTGTACCTCGCAACGGTGGCTTCCCTCTGGGTGGGGCCTGTGATGACGACCGGCCGTCTCGAGTTCGCGTTCCTCGTCACGATCTACGTCCTGATCGGTACATGGTTCGAGGAAAGGGACACGAGGAAGGACATGGGCGAGGCCTACGACCTCTACCGTGCCAATGTGCCCATGTGGATTCCGCGGCTGACGCCCTGGGAAGGCGATGGCAAGGGGCAGCGCGGGCAGGGAAAACGAACCAGTAAAAACTAATGAAACTAGGTTGTTTCGATTGTTATCTAATCTTCAGTATGAATAAACTCTAAGATTCAACATGAGATATTCACTATAACGTACTAGACTAAAAGGTAATATATCTAAACGAGTTTGCGGATGGGGACTTTGGGCTATCCGTCCCCGGTATTGTTCGAGGACGACGACGAGGACGAGATTTGGGCAGGGCGAGTTTGTAGAGGGATAGCACCTCTAGGCAGCATTCTCACTGGATAGCAGTATCTTGGCGTAGCGTTCTTTGGCGAACAGGGCCGCCCCGAGAGCACCGACGATCTGGGGATCGATGCCCAGATCACAGACTTCCCTGCCGATCACCCTTTCCAGGGCCTTTACGACTGCCGTGTTTTTTGCTACCCCCCCGGTAATGCAAACCTCATCCTCCAGGCCGACCTTTCCGACGAGCCGGTTGACCCGGGTCGCGAGGGTCTCTGCAACCCCTAACGCCACGTCCTGCATGGTTCGTCCTTCCCCGAGGTGGACCATCACGTCGAACTGGGTGAAAACCGTGCATATGCTGCTGATCAGGACCGGGTCTACCCCCTCGAGGGCCATCCGGCCGAGTTCGGAAACATGCACGCCGAAGGTCTTTGCGATGCCCTCCAGGAACCGTCCCGTTCCGGCGGCGCACTTGTCGTTCATCACGAAATCTTTCAGATCGCCAGCCTCGTCGACCCGGATCGCCTTGCAGTCCTGTCCGCCGACGTCGATGATCGTCCGCACGCCCGGGTTTGCCCAACAGGCGCCTTTCCCGTGACAGGAAATCTCGGAGATGTTGTGCCGGGCAAAGGGGATTCTTTCCCGCCCGTATCCGGTGCTCACGCAAAAGGCGATGTCCTCCAGCCGAACCTTTGCCTCCTGTAATACCGTATCCATGACCGTGGTGGCGGAATCCACCGGATTCGGCTTCACGATGATGATAGAGGACGCGATCATCTTGTCGTCATTCAAGAGGACCGCCTCTGCACTCATCGATCCGACGTCGACACCCGCAAAGATCATGTCGTACCTCCGTTGGCATTTGGGGCTCGCGCAGCACCGACAGCAGCGATAAGATCCGGTTCAGGTCGAAAGACGTGCAGCTTCTTCCGGAGGCCTCCCTGGAGCAGTTCGAAGATTCTCTCGTTGTTCGCGAGCCCTCCCCCGAGGACGAGGGCGTCTTTTGCATTGATCTTCTTGCACAGGGAGGCGATGTTCTTCGACAGGGAATCGAGGATGGCCGCGACGATGTTGGCCACGGATTCTCCATCGTTGATCAGGCTCACCACCTCGCTTTCGGCAAAAACGGCGCACTGGCTGCTCATGGCGAGCTTCTTGTCGGCGGACCGGGCGATGTCGGCGCTACTCTCTACGGTGCAATGAAGAGCCTCGAGGATGACCTCCAGAAACTTGCCGGCTCCGGAAGCGCACTTGTCGTTCATCATGTACCGAAGCACCCTTCCCTTATCGTTTACCGACAAGGCCACGCTCTGTTGGGTCCCCAGGCAGAGCACGGACCGGCAGGATGGCTCCGCCCACACGGCTGCCCTGGCAAGGCAGTTGATCGTGGCTTCGGTTCTCCCCTTTGCCGAGGCCTTGCCCTGTCCCCAACCCGTGATCACGATGTCGTCGAAGTCGTCCGCCTTGACTCCCTTCTCGGCCGTGATGTTCTCCAGGGCCATTTCCATC
>JAUWSZ010000001.1 GCA_030609865.1 bacterium
CATCAACACGACTTCGTACGCCTCGGGAACCTGGAGAATCTCTTTCGCCATGTCGTGATCGAAGAAACCGACCATGACCGTGCCCAAACCGAGGGCATGCGCGGCCAGGGCAAGGTTCTGCGCCGCACTTCCCATGTGGAACATGAACCACCAGTCTCCGAATTTCGTGACGATATCCTTATCCTTTCTATACGCATCCGGGATCTTCACCTTGCCGCACAGGACCAGCAACAGGGGGGCTGCCGCAACGGCCTTTCTTGCCGGATTGTACCCCCCGAGGGTCTCCTGCAGGCGCTGCTTGGTCTCAGGGTCCCTGACCACGATGACCTCCCAGGGCTGGATGTTCCCTCCCGAAGGGGCCCAGCGGACGGCCTCCAGGACGCGATCTATGAGCGCGTCGGGAACCTCTTTGTCCTGGTACCTGCGTATGCTTCGCCTGCCCGCGATAACTTCCTGAAAATCCATCTGGACTTACCTCATCTGCAGATTGACCAGGGTGCACAACCCGCATCAGGTGTTATCTCCTAGCCGCTACCCCCCACTCTTTCTATTGCTCGTCCTCGTCGTCGTCCTCGTCCTCGAATTCGGGCGCGGGCGCGCAGGCGGGCGAGGGGGCCTGACCCCTGACCCCTGATCCCTGATCCCGGATTCCCGACCCTTGATCCCTGAGGCCTGTCCTGTCGCCTCTGTCTTGGACGGCTGAGGCCTGGAAGACAACCCGCGGTTGATCATGCCGAAACAAAGAGTAAGGAGTTCGTCGATGTGCCTGGGCCTCACTTTCATTTGCTCCCGGGTGATGGCAAGCTGCGTGATCCCGGTGAAGGCACCCCAGAGGATGTTTGCAACATGCCAGGGATTGACCGAAGAGAGAGACCCGTTATCTACCACTTTTTGAACCTGGGCGCTGAGAAGATTCAGAATGGTCGTGGCCTGGGCGTTGAGATCTTGTGCGAGCTCGGGGGACAGCTTTGCCTGCATGTCTTCCTGCTGCATCACCATGAAGATCCGAAAATAGCTCGTGTGTTCCTTGTAGAAGCGGAAGAGGGTGCTGGCCGTTTCTTCCAGCAATCGTTCTGATGGAACCTTACGGGTCTCCATTTCGTTGAGCAAAGTGATGAGGATATCCAGGCCGCGGGTCAGAAGAGAGAAATAAAGCTCCTCTTTGCTCTTGAAATAGATGTAGATCGTCCCCTTTGCAATCTCGGCTCGTTCGGCAATCTGATCTATCGTTGCGGCATGGAACCCAACGTGGTTGAAGACCTCGTAGGCGGCGTCAAGGATTTGCTGGTGCCGGATGAGCTTCTCCCGTGCTTTTCGTTCAGCGATTCCCATGGATCTCCAACGCCTCCTCTGTTACAGGTCGTCTGCCCGTTGCTCCTCGGGAGGGCAAGCATCGAGGTGCTCGAAACGGAGCGTCGCGTTCTGCAAGAGGTCTGTTTGTGTCAGACCGGACAAATCCACATCTACCTCATTGGAGCGTGTCTCAACAGGCGGCTTCCTGCCGGTGAATACGCCTTCCTCTCGGACGAGCACACCGTCTTTGATGAGCAGCCAACAATCACGGAAGGCCACTTCTGTTTCTTCTCCGTTCGTGTCCGGTTGCATGTCATAAACAACAAGGTTTGCCCGGGCTCCCGTACGAAGATGGCCCAGATCGTCCAAACCGATGGAACGGGCCGGCTCCAACCGTGTGCGTTGCGCCCATTCATACAGATCGAAGGTTGCCCCATCGAGAATCTCCAGGAGTTGCCGTGGCCGGCTATGCGGATCGAGGAGCCACGTGCCGATCGCGGGCATGCCCCCGAACTGACCTCCTGCAGGACCCGAGGCCCCCAGGGCCAACCTGCATGAAGGGGACACCTGTCTGAGAAGTGACCAGCCCGCCACGGTGAGGGCGTGATCAAGGGGGATAGACCTGGTTTGGAAGGAAAGGGGCGTCTGCAGGCCCAGGTCCAGGCTGAGTGACGCCTGGTGCATGGTGTTGTCCGCAGAGACCACGAGTTGTTCCTGACCGGTGCTGAGGCCCAGGTCCGCACTTCCTCCTTCCGCCAGGAATCTCTTTGCCTGCTCGAGGGCCGCGTCTGAATCAAGGGCAATGCCGAGCCCGGCGATGTGAAAGTGGCCCGGGTTGGGGATTTCGTTGTCCAAGAGTCCCGGCATACCCCAGAGGTGGATCGGGAGTATCTCAGGATCTTCAAGGAGGGACAGGAAGGAGAGGACCTTCTTGGCACTGAGGTTCTTCTGAATGTAGTGCCGCTGTTGGTGACGCAAGTACGGGAAGGGGAGGGAGAGACCTACGGCTCCCGTGAGCTGGATCAAGGCGCGGGCCAGACGACCGAATTGGGCGGGCTGGTTGGCGCGAATCGACTGGCCCATGTCCCTCAAGTCGATGATGGCACAGGTGGAGGTGTCTACAAAAGGGATGTGCCTCAGCGCGTGACGGACGAGACCTGCTGTCAACAGGGTCGTGAAGGGATGATGCACGTGCACATAGCCCATGCGGGCATAGGCAAGGCCGATTTCTTCCGGAGAGGGAGATTCCGCGAACATTCGGGTGAGAGCCTGTCCGTGCCCGGCGAGCTGACAGTAGGGGTCGATTCCGCCTGCGAGCAGAGGCCGTTCTCCGGCATGGATGATATGTTGAGGGTCCTCGAAGGGCCCGCTTATCCTGCCTCCTGCCACGTACAGGTCTCGTTGCTCGCCACTCCACTCCTGGGAGGGATCGTAGACGCGAGCTCCTTTGATCAGGATCTTCTCTGATAAAGTCATCTACCGGCCCTCGCTCATGAGGTCTGCCAGCACGTCCCGCACCGTTGGATAACCATGATTGCTCCAGACCTCGATGCTGTGCACATCAAAGGGCAGCCCGTCTGCACGGAAGAAGATGCCGTCACTCTCCAGGCCCGGCAAGGCCGTGGGGATCACCACCTGGTCCTTCAGGGCGGGTGTCCGTTTGAAGGGGTCGATCACGACCCGAGGCTTTTCGGAGAGGCAGTCTGGCAACACACCGCCGGGCGAAGGGTCGACTTCGGACGAGATCAGGATCACGCTCCCGACGGTTCCTGCCAGGTCCTTCCAGGAGGTTTCCTCGGGTTGCGCTCCGGCGGAGGCATCGGCAAAGGTCCCTCCCCACGGTGTTGCGTTCTTTTCCAAGGAGACCCGGCAGAAGCCTTCGATGTTCGGGCCCGCGTCCCAGAGGGGCAGGATGACCATTCGTTTTCGGCCTTCTGTGTTGAGCTTCGCGGACCAACGGAACAAGGCGTCAAGGGTTTCATCGGTCACCTTCTCCGGATCGACGAAGAGGGCGACATAGGAAGATCCCTGAAGGGCTCTCGCGAGGGCGGGAAGGTCGCGATGATCGAAACCGCCCCCTCCTCCAGGATGGGCCAGTGCGTCGATCAGGGCCGAGTCCTGATCTGTGGATAGCTGAAAAAACTGCTGACAAAGGGGTTCGATCACGGTCTCGTCCGAAGCGATGGCTGCCAGATTTCGGTCAAGATTCCCTCGCTCCGTAAACCTCCCCCGGGCAAACAGGGAGTAACGGGATAAGTGGCGATGGTGTGTCACAAGAGGGTCGGCTCGCCAGAAAATGACCGACTCTGCACGATCACGGACTTCATCCAGGAGACCGGTGGCCCAGCCGAACCGTTTTGCCCGCTCATAGAAGCGTCGGATGCCTGGATAGGCCCACGGAAGAGAGATGCCTCGGAACGTCCCCGCCAGTTCGAAGGAGGTGCGGATAGCTGCTTCGTCCGCGTTGTCGGCACCCAGGACGAGGACCGGTGGATGAGCCTGAAGGAGCCGGGCGGCGTGGGTCACGGTGTCGGACAAGAGGGAAGGGGAGGGGGGGGGCACCCGGTCTTCGGCAGATACCGAACATAATCGTTTCCAGCCCAACTCGCAAAGGTTCAAGGTGCGGGTGACGCGGCCATGCCTCATGTAGTAGGAGATGTCGTCGCATAGGCAACTACAACCAGGGCAGAGCATGGAGTGGTACGCGTGGTCGAAGTCGGTGAAGGACTCGGCCTGGGGACTCGGCGCGGGAGGTCCTTGATCTTCTTCCTGGATCGAGGCCTTGATGAACTTGTTGATGCTCATGGTCACACCAATTCCAACGCGTCCGTCGGGCAGTAATCCGCGCACGCCTTGCAAGGAGGCGCAGACGGGATGGCCCGATTGCAGAGTTCCGGGTTGACGAGCCGAACCCGGGCATTGATGATCTGAATGACCGTCACGTCGTTATGGCGAGGGCCCTTTCCCAGAGCCACTTCACGATTGTTCGCCCCGTGTACCGGGCAGACATTCACACAGGCGCCACACCCGGTGCAGAGGTGGTCGTCCACGATCAGGCCTGTGAGTTCGTTCTTGACCCCTTCGCCGAGGATCTCCACGAGGCGTCGTTTCTTGTCCTCGTGTTCGGGCTCGTCCAGCAAAGGGCAGTCCCCGGGGCTCACGTCCCGGGCCAGCAGGTGGCCGGCAAAGGCCATACAGCTCATCCCGCATTCGCCGCAGTTCGTCTTCGGCAGGAACTCGTAGAGTTCGTATATGGATTTTCGAGGCATAGTGGATCAGTCGAACTCCTCCTCAATAATTTTGTCGGTTGCCTTGTTGGCAATGTAAGTGGCGAAGCCTGCCAGGTTCGGGTTGGCAAAGTAGTGCTTGAAGTCGTCATCCAGTGGCCAGCCGAGCAGGCAGTCCACCTTCTCGCGCTCCGGGTTGACAAGCCACAACTGCAGCAGATGGTCCTTGATCGGGAAATACCAGTCCTCCTTCTCGATCAGGAATTCGATGAGGTAGTGTTCCGACACGGGTGGAAGGGCGAGTACATAGTCAATCGTGTTCTTTCGAAAGCACTTCGCGGCCGCCAGTTCACGGAGCCCTTCCAGGGCCTGGTTGATGCCCTCCCTGATGACGAAGATCAACTCATACCGTTTGTTGCCCTCCGTCCTGCAGGCGACGAGGTCCGGCTTCATAAACCCGATCGGTTCGGCCGGGATGATTACGTAGCCGGCGTAGACCAGGAAATCACGCAGGGCCTTTTCCACCTGGTCCCGTGTGTAGAGCGGCTCTTCATCGTAGATTCGGTGCCAGCCCTGTTCGGGAATATCTTTCTTCATGTTAGTCTCACTCATCCAGCCCCTCTTCGTTCGGCTTGGGGACCTTGAGCGGTACCGGTTGGCCGTCCTTCCAGTATTTTGTAATGATGGGATGGTCTACCTTTTCCAAGAACTCCTTGATGGTAGGCACGTCGGTCCCCACCTCCTCGGTGGCGATCTTGTCGTAGAGTTCTTCCGGGATACAGTCGGCAAGCAGGGTTTTGTACTCATTGGGCATCCACACGATACGTTCCCAACCTCCATCTCCCTGGAGAAACTTTTTGGACTTGGGCGTGCGGATCGACAGCCCCATGGAGCCGTGGTTCTGGTTGCCCCCGCTCATGAATCCCGCCATCTTCGAAAAATTCAAGCCGATCGGGGTTTCTCCCGGGTGCCTGCGGTCCACCAGACCGATTCCGTCGAGCTCAGGGATGTAAAAGGCGGCCGCCTCGAAGCAGCCGCAGTTGGTCTGGGGATAACGGAGGGAACTGTAGAGGTTGACGAACTTCACGGTCCTGGAAGAGCGCTCGTAGACCGTCTGATCCACCCCTGTGTACCTGCCCATCAGCGGGTCCAGGCATTCTCCCTTGGGCATGACGAAGGAGTAGCCGTAGGGGTCTATTTCAACGAGGGCCTTGGCCCCCAGGTAGCTCATGATCCCGCAGTAGGGGTTGCGCTGTGGGGTGATACAGCAGACATGGTTCGGGGCAAAGGTCTGGCAAAGGGTGCAACCGTAGAAGACATCCACGTCCTCGTCCTCGAGCCCCATCAGCCGGGCGTCATAGGCCTCCCACTCGGGACGGATAGTGGTGTCGAGGATCTGTTGGATGAGATCCCGGCCGCCCACCTCCGGCGAGCCGATGATGATCTGGGCTTCAACCTTTTCCACCAGCGGGAAGTTGATCTTCGCCATTCCCAGGAGGGATTGCCCCATTTTCTGCCAGTTGTTCTTGTGGGCGGTTTCCTTGTTCATCCGGATCCAGATCGTGTCACGCGTATTGACGAGCATCCAGCCCTCTCCCTGCTCGAAGGGCATGAATCCTGCGCGGATCAGGGGGTCTACGTGATCCTCGTTGAGCTGGCTTCCCCAGCAACGCAGCCAGATGCCGAACGGGAAAGAGCTGCCCGGTTCGATTTCGTCGATGTCAGGCCCGATGAGCTCGATACGGCCGTCCTCGACTTGATTCTCATCGCTCACCACATCCACATGGATGTAGCTCTGGTACCCGTTTTTCGGCCCGCCGATTTCCATGTACATGTCGGCCTTGCGGATCTTCTGCCCCATCCAGCGTGGAGAAATCTCGATCTCCACGCCATCGAACAGTTCATCGAGTTCCGTTGGCGCCTGAAAGACCCTTCCCTCGGGCAGTTTGACAGCGTCGATTCGTATCATGTGATGACCTCCTTTATCGGTACGATGCGAACTTGATCATTTGAATGCGGCAACCAACTCGTCGAGTCTGCGCTTCCACTCTACAAGAGGGATTTCCTCCATGGTCAGCTTTGCGGTGGAGACCACCCCCGGTCCGAGATGGGCGAGGGAAACTTGTTGCAGGCCCGCTGCCATTCCCTGAACCATCTCCGGGCGATAGCCGATCATCAGCAGGAGATCGGGTCGGTTCTCGAGAATGGAGTCCTCCCAGTCGTCTTCGAGGCACCGGAAAAGCTCGGCGAGCCACATCTTCTTGGTTTTCACATGCCCTGCCTGTTGCTGGACGGCGAGAACAATGTTGCCGGTAGCAGCCACCGGGCAGGAGAGGGCTTCCGCCAGCTCTGTTGCGTAGGCAACCAGCGGCTTTCCATCGAGAGAGATCCGCTCGCATCCCTCGCCTGCGACCACCAGGGGGTTCTTGTGTTTCCGGATTTCTTGGGCCCAGTCTTGTGCGTCGAAGGTCTGCATCGTTCTACTCCTTCACGGCTTCGCGCATGATCAGGCGCTTGAGCATTGTGGCGTAGCGCCCCTGTTTGATACCGTAGTTATCGATGTACTGGTCCATGGTGACGAGCTCTCCGTTGCGGTTCCTCACCAGGCGGGCGGTGGTTCGTTCCACCTCCCAGCCGTGTTCGTCCCGGAGAATCTTGAGAAGCCTCATTCGCTTCATCACGTGCAACTCCAGGGGACTGCGCAGATAGTAGGTCCAGTCGTCCGGGAGTTGGTGGAAGTACTTCTGGTGGATCTCCGTGTAGTTGTCGATCGTAGAAAGCCGCGGCTCCCGGAGTGCGCACGTGGTGAAGCAGAGTTTGAGCGCCATCGTGACGGCCTCTTCCTTGGTCTCCACCGGGAAAATCAAATGCGGCGGGGAAGGGTCCACCTCACGGACCGAGCCGTCGATTCCGTCGTACATGGTCCAGTCGTCCCGGGTGTACTTGTTCCCTACCAGCATGCGTTTGAACTTGAAGCCTGAGGGCCCGATCACCACCGGAGCGCCTACCCGGGCGAAGCCCGAGGCCTTGGCCATCATCTTGTCCGACGCCGGACCCCAGATGATTACGGCGAAAGGCGCCCGGTTCAAGCTGTAGTCGGCCACCTGGTCGAAGTTCGCCTTGCCGGAGATGCCTCCGCCGAGCTGTGCGAACTTGAACATGGACGCCATGATGTGGGTGTCTGCCGAGCAGCCGCCGCAATTGACCAATCCCTTGAGGGTGGCCATGCTCGGGTAGTTTTCGGGAAAGGCCTTGCCCGTCTCCTCGTCCAGCTTCCGGGCAACGTCCCCGGCTGCACAGCCGGCGGTCATGACGACACAGTTCCGGTCGAGCAGCTCCTTGGCCATGTCCGCCAGTTCGTCGTCCCCACCGGGGTAGTGGCCGCATCCCAGGAGGGCGACCATGCCGGGTCCGTTTCCGCCCAGGACCAGGCCAAAGGTCAGATCCCGAAACTCGAGGTGGCTGAGAGGTCCTCGTCCCGGCCGCATCCGGAACTTGTCGGCGGCAATCTTCTCGGTGGCAGCGGCCAGCAGGCAATCCATGACCGGGATTTCCTCGGGACAGACCGCCTCGCATTCTCCGCAAAAGAGACACCTGTCATACAGATCCGCCAGGGAAGGCCCGACGGCGGTCTTCAGGGCCGTACTGATCGTAAGCGAGTTCGGGCACACGTGAAAGCAGGCATCACACCCTGTGCACTTCTCGGCTCCTTGCTCGATGACGGCAGGATCCGATCCCTTGCTCATTTTTCCGGGAAAATCCTTGAAGAAGGCCGCAACGGCATCCGCAGCCTTTTCAACGGACCTGACCACAAGACTCTCTGCCTCTTTCAACCGTCCTACGATCTTCTCCACCGGCTCCTCCGAAAGGTCGGGGGCGGAGACGGAAACGGCCGAGCCGGTTGCCAGAACCGGAATGCCCGCCTTCTTTGCCTGGCCGATGACGTCCAGAGGATAGCAGGACCTGGATGCCACAATCAGATCCGGGATTCCGGCACGAATGCCCTTGATCGCCTTACCGGTCGAGGTGAGCACCTTTCCGGCCGGATACAGCCGAACGAGTTCGTGGCCTGCATTTCCCAGGCCGGTGATCTCGATGCCGGGGGCCAGGTCCTCCTCTTCCAGGCGTCCGACTGTGTAAAGGATCGGGAGGCAGTCGTCACCGAAGAAGGCGAGAACCGGTCGGCTCTGGTCCACCGTGCCCAAACCCACGGGGGTGCGAGCCTCTGGATAGAATGCCATCTCCATGACCGAGAGGTCGCCCGCGGAGAGGGACTCGAAACAGCAGATTTTGACGAGCTCTTCGACTTCAGTGGCCAGAAATTGAAGAGAGCCGAGGTGCAAGGCCCGTGACTCCAGATCCAGCGGGTCACCTCCACCTTGCGAAACGACGGATGCCTGCTCGAGCAACTGCGCCTCTGCGTAGCAGAGGGCCTGGTCGAGTTGCGCGAGGTTCTTTGGCTCGAAACCGGTGAGAACGGCGATATTGCACGTCGGGTAGACGATTGACTGTCCCAATTCGATCGCCTTTTCGGATCCAAAGACCTTCAGGGCCTCACTCAGGACCTCACGCGCAGAACCGATGGCCTTGCCCGCGGCGGAGACATGCTCTTCCAGGTTCCCGAGCGCCAGAGCTGTCTCGCGACTGCCCTGGACCGCAGATGACCCGTTCTTCGGATCAGACTGGGTATACAGGGGGCGATACCGCTTCAGGAGTATCCGGTCCCATTCGGCCAAATCCTCCGCCCTCGTGAAGGGCCGTATCTTGGTCTCATACTGCTTGACCCGGGTCTCGATGTAATCGTCGCGCAGGATCTCACGAACCAGCTCCTCGTTTCCGCGGATATCGGGTGTGATCTTGCCGAGGTCCACGGCGAGGTCGCCTACCTTTTCGGTGACTTCCCCCTCCTTGGGTTGCTTGAACCCCTTCAAGCGGTCCTTGCGCAGTTCACGGGTTTCGGTTTCCGCGGCCGCGGGCTCGTGGTCGTCCTTGTCGATGAAGTCGGTATCGGCCATGCACTTGGGGCAAACCGTGTGCCGTTTCTGGGCCGGACCGAGTGCTCCCTCCGTGCTGATTCCCTTGACGCGATGGGCTGCAGAGATGTCTTCGGTCTGCACCACCTGACGGCACATCTCGCAAAGATCGATCCCACAGACAACGCATTTCTCCGCGGCTTCGTTGTGGTTACACACCCCACAGAGGACGGCCTCTGACATGAGCTGCTCCTTCTTTAGTAATCAGGTATTAGACCTCGTTCACTTCGTGTCGTTGCTGCTAAACTGCTGCAATCGTTCCCTCTTGAACGACCGCGTCTCTCATTCCCTGCGTATGCTCGATGACGGTCATCCTGCCCCGTCCGATCCGGGCGATTTTGTGCATCAGGTCCGGGTCCGCGTTCTTCTCGTTGATGCAGATGCACGAAATGCTGATTCCCTTTCGAACCGTCTTCGCCGCCTCTTGGATGGCAAAGCGCGCCGGAGATGGGTGCGGTGCGGTTGCATCTCCGTCCGAGACAAGGATGATGTGCTGCTTGCCGCGGCTCTTGGAGTGCCTTGCAAAAAGCCCGCGGGCCCGTAAGAGCCCAAAACCCAGATTCGTAAAGGCGTTGTCGTGGAGGTCGAGGTCGAGGACCTTTTCCGTCAACAAGTATGTGTTCGTCGTAAGGTCGGCAACCACATTGGCCAGGTTGGAGAAGGTCACGACCCCCATCCTGTCCCCATATTGCGACGAGGCCATGGCCAGCGCAATGGCACCCTCTTTTGCGTACCAGAGCTTCTCGAGTTGATCCATCGTGCCGGAGAGGTCCAGGCAGAGGAGAATGTTCAAGCGGGTGCGAATGTCTCTTTGCACCACCCGGATGTCTTCGCGCGCAACCTGCCGGTGGCGGTTTCGGATGGCCTGCCGTATCGTGTCCTTGAGCGAGAAGTCTCGATAACAGTCCCCGAACCGCCAGGGTCGTGTCCCCACGATGCGTCCTTCGCCGACGAGACATTTCTTCCCGGCCCGGTGCTTGCCCATGCCGGTCAGTTGGCTGCCTTCCCACACCCGAGGCGCAAGCCTCTCGAGCAACAGGGCGATTCCCCTGCGGGACAGCTTGTAGCCCCGCTCCTTGCGAGACAGGATCTGACGTTCTTCGAGTTGTTCAACCGTTCGGATGAGTGCCTCGGCCTCCAGCTTGGCACGCAGCTCCGCAGAGAGGCGTTCCTGTTTCTTCCTGGTTTCATCGATGTCGGACAGCAAGTCGAAGGTGAGGTTGTCCTCCATCTGCCGATCCCGCCACTTCGCGAGCATTCGATCGACCATCTGCTGGTGCATGATGGCCAGCTCGGACTCCGGGAACCGCTTGACCCGCTTAAGCAGGAGATCGAAGAGGCCGAACTTGAGAGGTTTGCGGAAGTGGTCCATTTTCGCGATCTCGTCGACAATGGCCAGCATCTTTTCGGAAGACAGGGGAATCCAGTCCTCTAAAGGGCTGGAGATCCCCAGGGCCTCGTCGGTGATTTCCCGGATGACTTCCTGGGTCGAACGGTTGGCGATGGCGTGTGAGGCCAATTGCACCCGGTGGGGCAGGGCGACCTTTGAGGCGTGTTGCACGAGCCCCTCCAGGGAGTCGCCGGCCAGGACCTTCTCGCAAGAGGCCAGCAGCTCACCGTACCGCAGGGTACCGCGGTTCGAGACCCCTCGTGCGAGATCATCGTGATGTCGCGTCTTGTGCACGATCTTCAGGGCGGGTTCGGTCCAGTCGGCAGATGCCTGGGCTGCGGATACCAGGCGCCTCTCGAAGGCGCGGTCACAGACGTAGTCGAGGGCGATCCGGTCGAAGTGGTCGGCCAGGTCCATGGGCATCTGGGCAAGGCCGGATTCCGACCCCGTGGCCACGATCCACACGTCCAGCGGGAACAGCTCGTCCCGGTTGCCGATGGAAACACCATCTCCGGCGAGTGCTGCCAGGATCGAGTTCAACACGCGTTCCGGCACGCGATCGATGAAATCCATGAGGAGGATGCCACCGTTGGCCCGGAGGAATTTTCCGGGAACAAAGGCTCTCGGGTCCAGGACACCGTACTCCAGGGCCCGTAAGGGATTGAAATCCCCGATCAGGTCGGCCGTCTTCAACTCGGCGCTGCCCGACACGTGACGAACCCTGTTCGTCCCGGGCAGGTTGGTCTTTGCGAGGTCCTCGCCGCGGGTCAACCGCTCGAGGCACCAAGGGCAGGAAGGCGCTTCGATCGCGCAGTTGACAGGACAATCGACCACGACTTCCCTTGGGGACAGGAGTTGCACGATCCTCTTGGCCAGCATGGTCTTGCCGACTCCCGGTGGGCCGGCCAGGTAGATGTGGTGGCCCGAGACCATAGAGGCGAGCAGGTCGTCCCTCGTGGTCAAGGGCAGAGAAATCCTATCGAACAGGATTTCTCGGGCCTTCTCGTGACCGAGCGCTCGGATCCGTTCCCTGATTTCTACCTGAACCGTCATGGACATCATTTCCGGTCATCCCCGCGAAAGAGGCTGTCGATAAACGGCCATCTGCGGCGTTGCACTCATCCTTCGTCACTGCGGCGGACGAGAAGTCCTGCCTCATTTCTCAGGATTTCGCGCGCCTTGCATCTGACCATTTCTCGACAGCCTCTCACAGGGGGTGTTTTCCGACACCCGCGAAGGCGGGGACCCCTCGGCTCCTTGAGACTTCACCTTGCCCAGCTTCTCTTCGCGAATGGCATCGATCTTTGAGAACACCTCCCGGGCAGCCCTGACGACAGGCTGATCCTCAGGTAGGTCCCAGATCGGTTTTCCGAGGGCGTCGTTCTCCACGACCTGGTGGTCAAAGGGGAGAAACCCGATCAATTCCAAACCTGACTCTTGTGCATGTTTCTCGACGATCGGTTGTGTCTGATCCGTGTTCTTGTTCACGAGCACCAGGAGTCGGCCAAAGTCGACCCGCAGTTCTCTCGCGAGTTCCGCGACGCGACGAGCGGTGTTGAGCCCCCTGGCCGAGGCGTCGGTTACGACCAGCATCACGTCCACGTCCCGGGCGGTACGACGGGAAATGTGCTCGAGGCCTGCCTCCGAATCGATGACGACTGTGGGGTAATTGAGTGCCTGCGTGTCGATGATCCCCCGCAAGATGTGATTCACGGCACAGTAGCAGCCTTCCCCCTCGCTCCGTCCCATCACGAGCAGATCAAAGTCTTCCTCTTCCACGATCGATTCCATAAGGTGTTGCTCGAACTGCTGCTCAGACGTGATCGTGCTGGTTTCGTTCCGGCGTGTCTTGTAATCCAACACCTTCTCTCGGGCCTGGCCCACGGTGCTCACGGCCTGGACCCCGAGCGTTTCGGGCAGGTTGGCGTCCGGGTCGGCGTCGATAGCCAAAACGGCCCCGTGTTTGCGCTGATCCCGGACCAGGAGGGCACTGACCAGCGTCTTTCCGGTGCCTCCCTTGCCGGCCACGGCGATTGTGAACCCCTTGACGGGTGACGTTCCTTTCATACCGATCATCCCTTCGGTGCCGTGAGGACTTCTTCGATAAGCTCGTTGACCAGACCGACCGCATCGTCGTAGTACTTCGATTCAGGGCTGGTCTTGATCCTTCCGGCCATGGTGGAGACGGCCACGCTGCGAAGATGATCCGCGGTCACCGAACGCTCCCCCTGGAGCCAGGCCTGGGCCTGCGCTTTCTCGTAAAGCGCCAGTGCGGCCCTGACGGAGGCTCCCTGATCCATCTCCTTGCCCCACGGATCCTCCCGGGTGGACCGGACGGCGACGAGCAACTTGTCGAGGGCGTCGTCGGGGAATTCGATGCCGTCCAGTTTGCCCCCGTACTTCAGAAGGATCTGTCTTTCCAGGAGCGCCGTTTCCGGATACCCCATGGTGACCACATCGAACCGGTCCAGCAACACATCCGAAAGCTCCTCCACACCGGCGTGCTCCAGGGGATTCATCGTGGCGAGCATCAGGAAGTTGGCTGCATAGTCCACGTCGTAGGGGCCGATCGTGGCCGTGTGTTCCTCGAGTACCTGTAGAAGGGCGTTCTGGAGCTTTTCCGGGATTCGATTCAACTCGTCGAAGAAGACGATACCGCGATTGCCTTTCAGGAGTTTCCCGGGCGTGAAGGCGCGCCAGTCGTGACAGCCGTATTGAAAGGCCATGCTCGGGTCGATGTCGCCGAGCAGGTCTTCGGCCGTCAGGTCCGGGCTTCCCTGAATCCGCACGAATCTCTGGTTACCCTGGATGGAGACTTCTTCGAGGGTCTCACCGGCCTCCACCTTGGCCCGGCAGGCCGGGCAGACCGGATCGCTCGGGTCGCAGTGGACGGAGCAGTCCGCCACCGCCTGCACTGCAGGCAGGATGGAGGCGAGATGTCGGGCCAGGGTGGTCTTGCCCACCCCGGGGGGGCCCTCGACCAGAACGTGATGACCGGCCAGAATCGAGGCTAGGATTCCCTGCTTCGCTTCTGTCTGGCCCAGGATTACGCCCAGGGGGTCTTCTTTATTCTCAAGGTGCTCTTCGAGGGTTTTTTGCAGGCCTTCCAATATCATTTTGCTTCCTTTCTTCGGTTCTTTACCATCCGTTCTTGTCCCCACGGGACAGGATGAACTGGGCGCGCACATCCATCCACTGCCGGGATGCGGTCACAAAATAGCGCAGCAGCTCTCTGACCTGAGGATAGACCGTGAAAGGGTAGATCCGGTTGGGGTCCGAGTTGTCCACGCCGTAGATCCCGACCCTGTGTGAACTGAGCGAATCCACGTGGGCCTGGACCCAGGCCTCCTGCTGCGAAAGCGGGATCCCCAGAGGTTCTTGAAAGGCAGGCACGACCAGACCGTAATCGTTCAGGTGCTTGTACTTCTTTCGGAGTTCGACCAGGCCCTGCGCCTTCTCGAGTGCGGACTCGTCACAACGGACGGCGAGCATCGCGAAGAACCCCCGCTGGCCGAGGGTGCCGTACACATCCGCCTCAGGATGGTCCTCGATGACGTAGTCGTGTTCCTGCAAGAGGGAAGCAAAAGCCTCCTTCAGATGGCCGAACGCTTCTTCTTCGGTTTCAAAGCCGAGTCGATTTCGAACCGGCAGCACGTACTTGGTCTTCTCGAGTGTTGGAACCTCGGCGGAACCACCCACCTGCTCGCGCTCGATCTGGCCTTCCAGGTAGCACATGTCGCGAATGAGCTTCCCTTCCCGTATCAGCTCGATCGCCAGCAGGACCTTCACGGTGCTGGCCGTGTCCTTTTTCTCGAGGATCTGTAGGTCCTTGACGAGCCAGTCCTCAGGATAGGGAAGCTGGATGGCCATCTTCTTCCCGCGAAAGGCCTTGTTCACGTCTGCAACGGTCGTCGTCATGGCCAGAGGCTCGTTTTGAAGGCGGACAGATATGTGTCAGCCCCCATAAATGACCGGTGGTTTCTTTATGACTATCAGTCATTCTACGTCGGTTTCAGACGCCTTGTCAAGGAATATTTTCGAAAAATGGCCCAAGTATACAACTTCCAATCTATTTCTTTGTGGTCTGGCCGGACTGTCGTTCAAGGTGGGCAGGACAAAATAGACGATCTCCAGCCAGACGCCCGCTTTCCGTACGATCTTCAGTGCCTGGAGGAAAGGAACCTTGCGGGTTGGAGTGGACATCACGAATAGGGGCGCCTCGGCCGGAGAAGAGGTGGTACAGCTCTACGTGAGCTATGAAGATTCTCGGGTGGATCGGCCGGTCAAGGCCCTGAAGGGATTCGCAAAGATCCATGTTTCGCCAGGGCAGACCAGGAGGGCTTCTGTCTAACTTCGTGTGATGGATCTGGCTTTCTATTTTTCCCTGCCCAGGATGGTGTTTCCAACCATATCCCCGCCCATCAACACCGCGGACTGGCCTCCGCCCGGGAAGGACCAGGCCCCGGCAAGGTACAGATTCTTGATGGGGGTCTTCTGGGGCAGCCGCTTCATCATGCTCTGGTCCTTCGAAAACTCCCATCCGAAGATCGAGCCCTTGGGGTTGAGCGTGAAGTGCTCCATGGTCCGGGGTGAGCCGATTTCCATGACCTCGATGTGCTCGCTCAGGCCCGGAACCAACGCCTCGGCCCTCTTGAGATAGATCTGGGCCACCTCTTCCTTGAGGGCTTTGTACTTTTCATAGCTCTCGCTCTCGTACCAGTCCCCCTTGTAGTCGTAGGGCATGATGGAGACCACGGAAATGACGTTCTTTCCCTTGGGGGCATTGGTGGGGTCTACCATCGTGTAGTTGATCAGGCCGAACATGGCCTTCTCGGGATTGCCCTCACGGAAGTACTTGAAGATCTCGTTCTGGTCGTAACTCGGGTTGAAGAAGTACGAGTGGACCCCGTCCGGAAAGGAGTCGCTGAAGTCGTGATCCACACCGAGGTAGACGGCAAAGGCGGGAAGCCCGATGACCATCTCTTCGAGGTTTTTCGCGTACTCCTCGGGCACGTGCTCCCGGCCGACCATCTTGAAAAAGGTGTCCGGGGCGTTGGCATTCGATACCACGTACCGGCACTTGAACTCCTTGCCGTCCTTGGTCTGAACGGCGACGGCCGCACCGTCCTCGATCACGATCTTGGTCGCAAGGGTGTTGAGGAGGATCTCACCGCCGTTCTCCTCCACGACCTCGGCCAGTGCCTTGGTGACGGACTGCGATCCTCCCTCGAAGTAGTAGAACCCTACGTGATGGTAGCTGACCCACATCATGGCGAAGAACATGCCTGAGACCTCGTCCGCACTCGTGCCCGTGTAGGCCATGAGCTGGAGGAACAGGGCGATGAGCTTCTCGTCCTGGATGTAGTCGGCCAGCATTTCCGTGCAGGTTTTGTCCCAGTACTTGATGATGGGCCAGAACATGTTGGGTTTCTTCACGATCTTCCAGATTGTTGCGCCCGTGTCCTTCTTGTCCTGAAGGTTCATCAGAGACTGCATGCCTTGGTAGATGAGATCGAGATCGCCGAAGAGCTCATCGATCCCCTCCGCCTCGTGGGGGAACATCTCTTTGAGGCGCTCGCGGTAGAGTTCGGTATCTGCAGGTACGTCGAAGGTGAAATCCGGAAAAATCGATCGGTAGGCAGGGTCGATTTTCACTACCTTGACCTTGTCCTCGATGCCCAGCTTGGGGAAATACTCCCGACCCATGCCGTCCATAGCGTGGAGGGAAACCTCGAACGTGTAGTCCTCGCGTTCGAAGGTGGTCATGTAGCCGCCAACCCGGTCGTGTTGCTCGATGACCAGAACCTTCATCCCCCCCAGGGCCATCTTCGCGGCCGCGGAGATTCCGCCTCCGCCCGCACCGATCACCACCACGTCGTAGGCGCCGGCCCCCAGACTTTCGAGCGGGGGAGGAGGGGGTCCTGCCCCGTTGCAGGAAGAAAACAGGACCAGCAAGCACGCAACCAACAGGAACAGGGCAACGGGTTTTCCCGAAAGGTCGTTTCTCATTTCGTCTCCTTTTCGTGCTCAATCCATAGAAATTCGCGTCTCTGGACAGCTGCACAATAGAGGAAGGCATTCTCTGTTGTCAACTCTGTTTAACTTATAGTCAGTTCTGTTGCTTGTCTGATCTATTGACCCCGCTAGATTCCAGACAAAGTACGCCTGGGCGAGAGAGTCCGAATCAGGGAGGCAGACGTGAAGATTTCCGTCCTCAAAGGTGCATCGAACGGTGTCGGCCGTTCCCCGGCGGTTGAACCGGCAAGGCAGGGAAGCGTCTATTCTTCGGCGCGATGTTTTTCGCGGAACTTCCGGACGGTTTTGCCAATGAGTTTATCCATGAAAGCGGGTGCAAGCCGATACAGCCACCAGGTCATCCGAGATTCAAATGGACATACGATAATCGCTTTATTCCGTGCAACTCCCCGCAACATAGCCCGAACGGCGTCGTTCACACCCATTGTCTTCATGGGTGACAGGGATAGAATTTCGCTCATGCTGGAATTCACTACCATGGATTTCTCGAGCAGGGGCGTTCGAACAACTCCCGGACAGAAGACACTCACCTTCACCCCTAGCCCGGCTCCCTCGGTCCTGAGGGAAGTCGAGAGCCCTACCACGGCATGTTTGGCTGTGGCGTAGGGTACCTGGAGTGGGATGGGCATGATTCCACACAAAGAAGCGGTGTTGACGATATGGCCAAAGCCCTGCCTGACCATTAAAGAATAGGCAGCCGTCGTTCCGTGCACGACCCCCATCAGGTTGATATCGAGCACGCGATCCCAATGCTCGGGGAGCAAGTCTCGGGTCTCGCCTCCGATGTCAATGCCCGCGTTGTTGAACATATAATCAAGTTGACCGTGCTCTGCAACCGTCTCATCGATGAGCTTCCTGACCGCCTCAGCTTCTGTCACGTCGAGCCGGGCTGCCCATGCCCTTCCGCCATTCCCATGAATGGTTTTTGTAACCTCCTGAGCTCCCTCCAAATCGATGTCCGCAACGATCGTTGCGGTTCCATGCCTACCCAACTCCTCACACACCGTCCGTCCGATGCCCGAGGCACCACCGGTTACGATCGCGACTTTTGCCCTGAAGCAGTCCATCGTTTTCTTACCTTTCAGGCCTTACATCCGCCTTGCTGCGCGGTTGCCGTCTTCCATGGCGCCGTAAATTTCCCTGATGTTCCTCGCATCCCCGATGGCGATTGCCTCGATGCCCTTTTGCTCGAGTTCGGCAAGCATGTATATCAGTACCTAGCTGCATGGGGAGATTTTCACCGGTATGGCCGTGAGGAGGGCAAGCCCGGTGATCGGGTCGTATCGCTGGTCGTCCGGGATCAGGCGCTGGACATTGCACCCCTTCTCACAGACGTCCCGGCTGTCCGAGGGATCGCCCCATCCGAAGGCCAGGGCGACGACTCCGGGCGAAATTTCTTCGCTTTTTTCCACGATGCCCTCCACCTGGCCGAAGCCGCTGTCGAGCTTCACGCGGTCGCCGTCCTTGCCCCCGAGCGACTCCATCGCCTGTGGGTTCATCAGTACCGGGTTGAAGGGTCGCTTGCCGCGCAGGGAGGGGAGATCCTGGCCCTGGGTGCAGTATACCTCCTTCATGCGGTAGGTAATCAGGCGGAAGGGCGCCTTCTCGTCGATCTCGTAACCACCGCCGTCGATCAGCGGCTCTGCCCGTGCGTCGCGCAGTTCGGCAAGGACGTCGGGATGGCCGGCCGCCATCCTCCCATCCTCGTGGCCGATCATGCTGGGGATGACGCCGCCCACCTTGGTCTCCCGCTCGCCCCAGACATGGCCGCCCGGGTATTGCCTGATCTCGTCCAGCGGGATGCGTGCCATCGCGTGGAGACCGTTCAACATTTCATCCACCGTGGGTTTACGATCAACAGGGATGCCGGGGATATCGAGCTTCAGGCCCATCCGCTCGGCGAGTCCCCAGAGGACCTCCCAGTCCTCTATCACGCCATCAGGCGCCGCTACGAGGGGCGGGCTGTACTGCCCGAAAGGAAAGGGGTAGCTGATATCCATCATCCGGGGAAAATCGGCTCGTTCGAAGGGATGGTTGACCGCCATGACATAGTCGGCGAACTTTGCCGTTGCCGAAAGGAACAGGTCGTTCACGACCAGGAGGTCGAGGTCCTGCAGGGCGCGAACCGTGGACGCCTCGTCCGGCAGGACAAGGGCAGGATTGCCGCCCACCACGATCAGGGCGCGGATCTTCTCGTCTCCGGGCGTCAGAATTTCGTCTGTGAGGGTATTGGTGGGCATCTCCGTGTAGAAACCCAGGAAGCTGAGCGTGCCCCTGATCCCCCTGATTCGGGAAACCGGGCCGGGGTAGAGCGGGAAGGGAACGGGCCCCATCCCCTCCGGAATCTCGAAACCGAGGGGGCCTTCGTTGCGGACAAAGCCGCCCCGCCGGTCGTAGCGGCCGCACAGGGCATTCAGGACCATCACGAGGGTGGTGGTGAGATTCTGATGCCGTGCCATGTGGAGCCCTGTTCCGCTCACCGCACCGCCGCGTTCGGCCGCGCAGAGCATCTCCGCCGCCTTCTCGATCAGGGGGCCCTGTACCTGGGTCCTCTGGGAGACGTACGGAAGGTCGAAGTCCTTCACCGCTTCATACAATTCGTCCACGCCGCTCACGTAGTTCCCGACGTACTCCTGGTCGTATAGCTTCCGCTCGATGATGATCTTGGTCATGCCTGCGAGCAGCGTGGCGTCTTCGCCCGGCTTGACCTGCATGTGAATGTCGGCCCGCCTGGCCACCTCACAGCGCCGGGGATCGATGACGATCACCTTCATGCCCCTCTGCTGTGCGTCCCGCAGCCGCTTGAAGGGGTTTGACTGGGGGATGTTCGGCATGTGGGAGATCACGGGATTCGTCCCCACGAACATCGCCACGTCTGCGTTGGCGATATCGAACAGATTGATGGCCGCCACGCCCCCGAAGAGGCGGAAGTAAGCAACCACGAGACTCGGGGAGTCGATCGTGAAGGATGTATACAGGTTTGGCGAGCCATGGGCTTCCATCCTTTTGCTCATGAACCCGGGACCGCCTGTGCAACTTCGGTGGGCGCCGCAGCCGCGGTCGGCGGCCACGGCCCTCGGGCCGTACCGGTCGACGATATCCCGGAGCTTGTTGGCGATTTCGTCCAGAGCCTTCCCGGTATCGATGCCTTCCCAGCCTCCGTTGACACGCTTCCGGGAGGAGAGGAGACGATCCGGGTGGTAGATGCGTTCCACCTCTGCCCTGCCCTTCATGC
>JAUWSZ010000077.1 GCA_030609865.1 bacterium
AGGGGAGGCGCGGTTACCCGCCTTCGGGATGTGGCCCAGGTCGTCGACGGAAGGGACGACCTCCGCAGCGTGGCCCGGTTCAACGGTGTGCCGACCGTGGCCCTGGGAATCCGAAAGCAGTCCGGCACGAACACCGTTGAAGTCGCCAAGCGGGTGAAGGCTGTGATCGAGGAGTTGCGGGAGACGGTGCCCGAGGGGATCCACCTGGACATCGCCTTTGACGCTTCGGAGTTCATCGAAGCCTCGATGGAGGGCGTACAGGTCGACATCCTCCTCGGCGTGCTGCTCACGTCCCTGATCATGTTCTTGTTCCTCCGGAACCTTCGTATCACGCTGATCAGCGTGGTGGCCATCCCCATCTCCCTGATCGGCGGGTTCGTCTTGATCTATGCGCTGGGGTTCACGGTGAACAACATGACCATGCTGGCCATGTCCCTGGCCGTGGGCATGGTCATCGACGACGCGATCGTGGAGCTCGAGAACATCTTTCGCCACGTGGAGGAAGGATCCGACCCGATGAAGGCGGCCAGTGAAGGCACCTCCGAAGTCGGCCTGGCCGTCATCGCAGCCACCTCGTCGATCGCGGCCGTGTTCATCCCGGTGGCCTTCATGAAGGGTATCGTGGGCCGCTTCTTCTTCCAGTTCGGCCTCACCGTGGCCATTACGATCGGGATCTCTGCCCTGGTCTCTCTCACGCTCACCCCGATGCTCTGCTCTCGGCTGCTCAAGCGCGAAGAAGTACACCACCCCCTGTACAACCTGCTCGAGCGGGGCTTCGAGTTTCTCGATTCGACCTATCGACGCATCCTGGGTTGGGTTATCCGACACAGGCTTGTGACGGTTCTGATCGCCTTTGCCACCTTCGGGGCAGGCGTGGCACTCACCCCGTTGATCGGCAGGGAGTTCAGCCCGCAGGACGATGAGTCACGCTTCTTTCTCCGTTTCGAGATGCCCACGGGGACCTCGATCTACGAGACAGAGCAGAGACTGCAGAAAATCGAGCGCATCGTGTTCAGCCAGCCTGAGGTCAGCCACGGTTTCGCGGCGATCGGTATGAGGGGAGGGGAGGTGAACAAGGGGATCATAGTTGTCCTTCTGAAGCCCAGGCAAGAGCGCAAGGTGCATCAGGTGGAGGTCATGGAACGCCTTCGTGACCTGCTCGACCCTTTTGAAGACATGACCTCCTCTGTGGAGTACATGTCGATTGTGGGAGGCAGCGGTCGCAATACGGATCTCCAGTACGTCATTCAGGGACCCGATTTGAGTCAGCTGGCAGAGGTCAGCAACCGGATTGTCCCGGTCTTGAAGGGCCTTGGAGGATTCGTGGATGTGGACACCAACCTGCGGATTACCAAGCCAGAGGTCAAGGTCACCATCAACCGAGGACTGGCGGACGACCTCGGGGTGGACGTGCGCTCGATTTCCCAGGACATCTACACGCTCTTCGGAGGGGTGGACGCCGCCAAGTTCAAGGACGAGGGTGAACGATACGACATTCGGGTACGCGCCCTTCCCTCAGACCGTGACAACCCGGAAGACATCTACCAGATCGCGGTTCGCTCGCTGGGGGGAACCCTGGTCAAGGCCCCGAATCTCTTGAACATCGAAGTAGGCGAAGGCCCCAATGTGGTGAACCGATACAATCGGCGCAGGGCCGTCACCATCTACGCGAATCTCGAAGACAAGCCCTTGGGCCAGGCCCTGGAGGAGTTGGAGCAAACTACCAACGAGATGATCCCGAAGGACGGGAAGTGGGGCACGGACACATATGGCCCCACCCGCGCATTCAAAGAGGCCTTTGTTTACATGCGTTACGCCATGATCGTGGCCGTGTTGATCATCTACCTGATCCTTGCGGCCCAGTTCGAGTCCTTTATTCACCCTTTCACCGTGATGCTGTCCCTTCCCCTGTCCCTTGTAGGCGTGTACGGACTCCTGCTGATCACAGGAAACACCCTGAACATCCTCTCCTATATCGGGATCATCATGTTGGTCGGTATCGTGACCAAGAACGCGATCCTTCTGGTTGACTACACGAACACGCTGCGCAGCCGCGGCATGGAAAAGGTCGAAGCGGTTCTGCAGGCGGGACCGACCCGGTTCCGTCCCATCTTGATGACCGCCGGATCCACGATCGTCGCCGTGCTGCCGCTAGCGTTGGGGATGAGCGAAGGCGGGGAGTCCCGAGCCTCGATGGCCGTGGCCGTCATCGGAGGGATGTTGACCTCCACGTTTCTCACCCTTCTCGTCATCCCGGTTGTTTACCTCTTGTTGGACGACCTCGCTTCCTGGTTGAGGCGTCGGTTCAGCCGTTCGCTGGTCGCAGCTGCCGGCCAAGAGGCTGCAGGGACGAAGTCGTAGAATACACAAACCAAAGGACCCACAACGAATCGAGCCTTCGCTATAAGGAGATCCCGACCGATGGAAACGCTGAAAAAGGGCGCGGCCATCCTCGCTTGTACAATCCTTCTCACGAGTCTTGGATGTAACGCCGCTGAGACAGAGAACCGGGAGAAAGTCTCCCTTAGCAAGGAAGCGGCTCTTCAGCCCAAGAGCGTCTCGGTTGCCGAGGTAACGCAACGCGACTTCGATCGGAGCGTTCGGTTCACGGGCACGCTGCAGCCCAAAAACCACGCAGGGCTCAGGGCACTCGTGGAAGGAACGATCGACAAGATACCCGTGGAGATCGGAGATCGCGTTGAAAAGGGGCAACTCCTCTTCCGGGTCCGTTTGGTGGACTACGAGTTGAGGGTACGGCAGGCCCAGTCGGCCATCGGGGTGGCCAAGGCCACCGAGCGGACCTATCAGGTCAGCGTAGAAGACGCAAAGAGAGAGATGTTGCGCATGGAGAACCTGTACAAGGAAGGCTCTGCTACCGAGCAGATGCAGGACAGGGCGCGCACCGAGCACGACAGGGCCGCCGCCCTCCTGGAGCAGGCCAGGGCCACCGTTCTTCAGGCACGGGTGGGTCTGGACACGGCCCGCCAAGCCCTCGAGGACTGTACCGTGGCGGCCCCCTACACAAGCTTCGTGACCGGCAAGTTCCGTGAAGAGCGCGAATACGTACGAAGGGGAGAGGTGGTGGTGGTGGAAATCATGGATCTCGCCACCCTGGAGGCTGAGGTTGACCTGCCCGAACGCTATTTCGAAAGTGTTTCAACAGGCCCCTCCGTATCGATCGAGGTGGGCTCCATGGAAATGGTCGAGGGAGAGATCATCGCTGTCAACCCGAAGATCGACCCGCAAACCCGCACCTTCCGGATCAAGGTCAGGGTGGACAATCGGGAAGAGCGTCTCAAGGCCGGCCTGTTCTGCTCGGGGCTCTTGAGCTTGCCGTCCGTAAAGGGTGCGATCGCCGTGCCCTCTGCCGCGGTCCTGAACGACGAGGGGCGTTCCTACGTCTGGGTGGCCAAGTCTGGAAGGGTGAAGAGAAGACTCGTCCAGGTCGGCGTGAGCGAAGGGGGGCGTGTCCAGGTGACTGACGGGCTTCAAACGGGCGAGAAGGTGGTTGTGGAAGGGCTGGGGGGACTGATGGACGGCACCCTGATCGAGGTGGAGGAAGGGCCTTAGGCCAGCTTCTTTCGAATCGTAATCCGCTTCTTCTCTATCGAAATATATCCGGCCTCCACGAGTTCGCCCACGATCTTGCTCACCATTTCCCGGGACGAGCCGATCATGTTTGCGATTTCCTGATGCGTCATTTTCTCTCCTACGACCCATTCCTGGCCTGAGGGTTCGGCGAGTTCCGTCAGAAGATTGGCGACCCGACCGTACACATTCGTGAAGGCCAGGCTCTCGATCTTCTGATCCGCTCTCCGGAGCCTCTCCAACAACACCTTCAGCAGATTGAACATCATATCCGGATTCGAGGAAAGGACGCTCTTGAAATCATTCCGGTGGATGATCAACATCTCCGTCGCCTCTTTGGTCATGATGGTAGCCGATCTGGGGATTCCGTCGAGGGCCGCCATTTCCCCGAAGTACTCACCCGCACCGAAGACGGAAAGAACGATCTCCTTGCCCTCCTCGTCATGGATGACCGCCTTGACCTTCCCGCTCTCAACGACATAGAGGGAGTCCGATTCATCCCCCTTGCTGAATACGATCGCGTTCTTTGGAAACCGCTTCCTCAGTGCGACCCTCTCAAAATATCGAATTGCGTCATCATCGAGGCAGGAGAACAGCGATATATCCTTGAGCATACAGACCCTCTCTTCCTCGTCATGTTTGCGAGCAACTCGCAGCGTTTTTGTGAACTAGTTCACAGACTGGGACTCGGATTTAGGCTATTCTATACAAAAATCAGGGCATTTCCCAGGAAAAAAGTGGGCGAGGAAGGGACGGAATGAAGGTCACCTTCTACGGAACGAGGGGCTCCATCCCCGTGTCTGACCGAGATTTCGTTCAGGTCGGAGGAAACACCCCGAGCATTCTCGTCACCTTTGCGAATGGCAGGGTTGGCATACTGGATGCCGGGACGGGCATACGAAACCTGGGGAATGACCTGCTGGCCGGCTCCCTCGAACAGTTCGACAACATCTTTGTGGCCCTTTCCCACACCCATTGGGACCACATACAGGGATTTCCCTTTTTCAAGCTGGCATACGACACCAGGCGTCACTTCACGATCGCAATCTGTGGGAAGGGCAGGCATGCCGAGAAGCTTGAAAACCTCTTCGGAATGCAGATGCAGCGAGAATTCTTCCCCACCCCCCTGAAAAAGATGGGCGCGAACATGACCTTCTGGGCACCGGATGTAACGCGCTACACGGCACCGGGTGGTGTTACCGTTGTGGCCTCGAAGCAGAGCCATCCCGGGGATTCTTACGGCTACCGTTTCGAGAACGCAGGAAAGACCCTGGTCTATTGTACGGATGTGGAGCACGTGGACGGCATCGATCCGAGCGTAGTGGCCCTCGCACGGGACGCCGATCTTCTGATCCACGACGCACAATACACCCCGGAGGAACTCGAGGAGAAGAAGGGGTGGGGTCACAGCAGCTGGGAGCAGGCCGTTGCCGTGGCGGAGCAAGCCGGGGTCAAGAAGCTTGTCCTTTTCCACCACGATCCGGAGCACACGGACAGCCTTCTATTGAAGCTCGAAAAGGACTGCCAGAAGCGGTTCCCTGAGGCATCTCTGGCCAGGGAAGGCGCAGAGATCCAGCTCTAGCGGGCAATATTGCAGGCCCGAGTTCTTCTCGTCCTCGTCCTCGATCTTAGCTGTTAGCTTTCAGCTGTTAGCCCAAACAGTCAGGTATTAGGCGTTAGGTATTAGGTATTAGCTCCCAGCCACCCCTCCTTACGAACACGCCAGCAAACGATTGGGGAGTGGGGTGGGCTATAATACCTAATACCCATTTTCGGGCACGGGCACGAGGGGCGGGGCTAATCGACG
Source organism: bacterium (assembly GCA_030609865.1). Next base: position 5,396 of record JAUWSZ010000077.1, read on the forward strand.
ATTAAAAGTGCAAATTCTGCGAGATCGGGGACAGGACACTAGCAGGCATATTTCCCTTGACAGTCAGGGGAGGATGAGCATATAGAAAGATTACGAATGTTATCCCTCTGTTCTGTTTCTTCGAAAGAATTGCCGTCCCGTTGAACGCTCAACCTGTCGCTCGGAAGGCCCCGAGAAAAGCGCCTCCACATCATCGACGGGTATCTTCTTAGAGTCTTTCATTGGAACATTCACGTTTCTTGCGTAGATGTTGAGGGAAGGTCATGTTGGCGGGCTGGAGGCGGGGACTGACCCCTGACCCCTGAACCCTTGCGGCGCAAGCCGCATTAGGATCCACATCAGAACGAATCTAGAAGCCCTGGAGTCTAAGAAGACAGGTCGAAGGCGTAGCCGTTAGAACGATTCATACTGATTCCTCGTGCGTGATGAAAGATACGAACAGAACCCCAGAACAGCTTCAGGAAGAAGTGGTCCGCCTCCAGAAGCGGCTCGCCGAATTGGAGGCCCTAGAGGCGAAGCATGCTCGGGTGGAGAAGGACCTGACCAAAACGCGGGAGGAATTGGAGGAGAGGGAGCGATTCCTGGCGAACGTTTTCTCGAGCATACAAGACGGTATCAGTATCCTCGATACGAACCTGAACATCCTTCGCGTCAACCCAACGATGGAACGATGGTATTCCCACGCCATGCCGCTCACGGGCAAGAAGTGCTTTCTGGCTTATCACGGACGAGACGGAGCTTGTGAAACGTGTCCTACCCACAAGACCCTGAAAACGAACGAGGCGGCCTATGAGGTCGTTCCCAAGACAGGGGCCGGTGGACAGGTCGTTGGGTGGTTGGATCTCTACAGCTTCCCCCTCTTTGACAGCTCAACGGGTCAGTTGAAGGGCGTTATCGAGTACGTCCGCGACATCACCGATCGGAAACGGGCGGTAGATCAGCTCCATCAATCGCAGAAGATGGAAGCCGTCGGGAGGCTTGCCGGAGGGATCTCCCACGACCTGAACAACCTGCTCACTGCCATGGCAACCTATGCCGACCTGCTCCTGATGGACATACCCGAGACGAATCCCATGAACCGTCAGGTTGTGGAGATCAAGAACGCGGTTGAACAGGCTTCCTCCCTCACCAGCCAGCTTCTGGCGTTCAGCCGGAGACAGGTGCTTCAGCCGAAGGTACTCGACCTGAATGGGGTCGTAGACTCGATGGAAGGCATGCTTCGACGTCTGACCGGAGAGGACATCGAGTTGGACATCGTGCTGGGCGCGGAAGGCAGCCGCGTGAAGGCCGATCCCGGCCAACTCGAGCAGGTCCTGTTGAACCTCGTGGACAATGCTCGCGACGCCATGCCCCAGGGGGGAAGACTGACCCTCGAGTCGGCCGAGGTGAACCTGGACGAGGAACATGCACGGGAGCACATGGGCATAGCCCCGGGGTCTTACGTAATGTTCGCCGTCAAGGACACAGGATGCGGTATGGACGAGGAGACGCAGTCTCACATCTTCGAGCCCTTCTTCACGACAAAGGAGCGCGACAAGGGAACGGGTTTGGGCCTGTCCACCGTCTTCGGGATCGTCAAACAGAGCAAGGGCGGCATCTCTGTTTCGAGCAAACCAGGGCAAGGCACGACCTTCGAGATCTACCTGCCACGGGTAACGGACGCGCTGGAGGACACAGAGCCGGACCGGCGGCCTGTGCAATCCCTCGTTGGAACGGAGACCATCCTGCTCGTGGAGGATGAGACATCGATACGGAAAGCCGTTCGTCAGGCTCTTCAGAGAAGCGGGTACAGAATCCTGGAGGCACCCAACCCGGGTGAAGCGCTCCTGATCTCCGAACAACACACCGGCTTCATCCACCTCATGCTGACGGACGTGGTCATGCCGAGGATGAGCGGCCCCGACCTTGCCGAGCGCCTGGACCCGTGGCACCCGGAGATGAAGGTGCTTTACATGTCCGGGTATTCGGAGAAGAACATCCTCCAGGAGGAGATCTTACCTCCGGGAGCGGCCTTCCTTCGTAAGCCCTTCGCGATCAAGGGTCTTCTGGGACAGGTGAGACGGGTCCTCGACACGCCCAAAGGCATCTCATAAGTTCTGTTCCCGATTCCGGCGATTCACTTGCCATCACTGTTTGACAATAGGTATTAGCAGTTAGGTATTAGGTATTAGCTCCCAGCCACCCCCGCGCCAGAATGCGCGCCATGGGGGAGAGGGGTGGGCTAATACCTAAAACCTAAAACCTAATACCTAACAATGCATTCAGTGGCTGTCCCCCATCCGTGGCTGCCGCCGCACTACAATTCCCTTGCTTCGGTTCGAGGCCAAAGGATCGACTTCGGTGGTCCGAACGTGCTAAAATACAGGATTTACTACATCATCACGAATAGGAGAACAACATGGGGAAACGCAGCGGCCAGGATTCCTTCCTGGGCACCTCTACGTATGTGGTGGACCCGGAACTCACCAAGATCGTGAACATCTCGATCGCACTCGAAATGCCACTGTTGTTGAAGGGGGAGCCGGGCACGGGGAAGACCCTCCTCGCACACGCCCTTGCGGAGAGCCTGGACATGAGGCTCATCGTGCTGAACGTGAAGAGCA
>JAUWSZ010000486.1 GCA_030609865.1 bacterium
GTCTACACCGGGGAAACCCGGGAGGGGATCAGCGCCTTCCTGGAGAAGAGGACCCCGAAATACTGACGATCCGCCCGTTGCCTGCTACCGTTCTTGCATTTCGAACCTCCAATCCTCGTTGCTGCTATAGAAATCAGCCGAGGGATTCGGTAACATGGTCGTTTGCAAACCCGAACCCGTGGGGGGTCTCCGCCACATCTGTTGACGTTTTTCCATCTGCTCACCAAATGGAGGATTCCGACGATGGATTTCAGCTTTTCAACCGAGGAAAGAAAACTGTTGGAGGAAGTTCGCTCTTTCATCAAGTCTGAGGCAACCGACGCGCTGCTTGCCGAGTCCGAGGACCTGGGCCACATCTACGGAGGCAAGGAGGGAAGGAAGTTCATCCAGAAGTTTGCCTCCCACGGTTGGTTGACGCCCAACTGGCCCGTGGAATATGGCGGTCTGGGAACATCTGCGACCGTATCCTTCGCCATGCGGGAAGAGATGGCCTACGCAGGCGTGCCGTTGATCTTTGTTGCCGCCCACATGGCAGGTCCTACGATCATGCATTTCGGCAGCCAGGAGATGAAGGACAAATGGCTCCTTCCGATCGCACGAGGGGAAGTCGAGTTCTGTCTCGGTTACACCGAACCCCAGGCGGGCTCCGACCTTGCTGCATTGAGCATCCGCGCCGTGGACAAGGGCGACTCCTTCCTGCTCAACGGCCAGAAGACCTTCAACACCCATGCGCACGTGGCGGACTACCACTGGCTGGGTACGATCACCGATCCCGACGCAAAGAAGTATCGAGGCATGTCGCTGATGATCGTGGACCTGAAGAGCCCGGGCATCGACATCCGGCCGATGGTCACGATGGCTGGGTGGCAAACGAACGAGGTCTTCTATGATGATGTTACCGTGCCCAAAGAAAACCTCGTGGGCGACCTCAACGCGGGGTTCTTCTACGTGATGCATGCCCTGGATTACGAAAGGATGTTTCCCCTCGCGGTCTACGGAAGGCTCGTGGATGAGGTCGCCGAATATGCCCGCAACACCACTGTGGATGGGGAACCGCTGTCCAGGAATCCGATTGTCCGCCAGAAACTGGCTCAGATGAAGATCGAACTCGAGGCGAACAGGCATTTGTACTACAGGCTTGCACACATGCTCGACAGCGGACAGGTACCGAACTATCAGGCATCGATGCAGAAGCTGTTCGCCACCGAGGTGGCCCAGCACATTGCCAACACCGGAATGGAGGTGTTGGGGATGTTCGGTCAGCTGACGAAGGACTCCAAATGGGCGGTCTTGGCCGGAAGGACCGAGCGATTCTACCGCACGAGCGTGGTTGAGACGATCTATGCCGGGACATCGGAAATCCAGCGAGGCATCATCGCCCTGAGGGGCCTTGAGCTTCCAAGAAAGTGATGAGGAGAGAAGACCGATGAATTACGAGCTGAACGAAGATCATAGAATCATCAAGGAATCGGCGCACAGGTTCCTTGCCGAGGCCTGTTCCACGGATTTTGTACGGGAAATGACCGAAGACGAAAAAGGGTTCACACCGGAATTCTGGACGAAGATGGCCGAACTGGGATGGATGGGCCTCCCCTTCCCGGAGGAGGTCGGTGGTTCCGGAATGAGCTTTTTCGACCTGGCCATCATCTTGACCGAGATGGGGTATTTCTGCGTGCCCGGCCCGTTCTTCTCGACGGTTGTTCTGGGGGGCTTGACCGTCCTCGAGGCAGGAAACGACGAGCAGAAGGCGAGGATCCTGTCGGAACTCGCTGTTGGGAACCGGATCCTGACGCTGGCGTGGCTGGAGGAGGGCGGCTCCTGGAACCCGGAGGGCATCAGGCTCCGGGGGGAGTCCCAGGACGATCAGTTTCTCCTTTCCGGTACCAAGCTCTTTGTCCCGGATGCCCATGTGGCGGATACGATCATCGTCGCAGCCAGAACCGGTGACGCCCCAACCGAGATCAGCCTGTTCGAGGTCGATGCCAAGGCCCCGGGAGTCGGCATCACGCTCCTCGACACACTGGCCGGGGACAAGCTGTGCGAAGTCGTCTTCGATAACGTAAAGGTTCCCAGGGCAAATCTCCTTGGCGAGCCGGGCGGCGCCTGGCCCGTCCTGAACAACACCCTCTTGAGGGCGGCTGTCGGTAAGGCTGCCGAGATGGACGGAGGGTCTCAGAAGGCCCTCGAATTTGCCGTGGACTACGTGAAGGAGCGGGTCCAGTTCGGCAAACTCGTCGGGACCTTTCAGGCCGTTCAGCATCACTGCTCCAACATGCTGACGTACGCAGACACGATTCACTTCATGACGTTTCATGCAGCATGGAAGATCGCCGAGGGGCTTCCCTATGAGGCGGAGGCCTCCATGTGCAAGGCCTGGGTCAGCGAAGCCCACCGTAAGCTGGTGGGCTTGAGCCATCAGGTCCTGGGCGGCGTCGGATTCATGGAGGAGCATGACCTTCAACTGTACTTCCGGCGTGCCAAGGCCGCAGAACTGGCCTTCGGCGACGCGAGTTTCCACAGGGAGAGGGTCGCCCAGGCAATGGAATTGTAGTCCACAGGGAAATGTCGCCATGTCCTCCTTGCAGAGCTCGAGTTATTCGGTGCTGTCCCGGGGTCCATCTCCGATTTGCTTGGGCTCCGTCCCGCCCTCCCCCTACAAAGTCGCCCTGCACAAATCTCCGACGGAACCCGGGACAGCACCGAATAGCAACGTGCTCCTGAAACATGGCGACATTTCCGAGTCATCCCGCTAGCAGGAGGTACAACTGATGACGAAGAAGGAGCGGGTAGACACGGTACGCCTTCAGAACCTGAGCTACGGACACAAGCAGTCGGCGGCCCTCAGGGCTGCGGTCGAGCTCGGGCTGTTCACCTGTATCTCGCAAGGCGCCTCGAGCATTCCGGCTATCGCGAATGCCGTCGGCATCAGTGATCTCGACGCGGAGAGGCTCGTGGTGGCCTGTACGGCCCTCGGGCTCATCGAGAAGGAGGGAGAGGAGTACCGGAATGCGCCGGATGTGGAACGTTTCCTCGTGAAGGAAAAGATGACCTACATCGGGCCGTGGCTCATTTTCAACGGGTTGGATTTCGAACGTTGGAAAGACCTGGCCGAAATCATGAAATCGGATGACCCACCGAGGGTACTCGGGCTATACGAATTGCTGGATGACGACTTTGCCCACGTCTATCATAATGCCACCTACACGGTCGGGTTGGGCGCGGGCATGCTCTTCGCCCGCGACGTGGATCTGAGCAACCGGTCCCTCATCCTCGATCTGGGCGGGGGCTCGGGTGCGTACTGCATTGCCGCCGTCCAGAAGTATCCCCATTTGCGTGCGATCGTGATGGATTTCGAGCCTGTGTGCAAGATCGCTCAGGGGTTCATCTCACCGTGGGGGATGGAGGACAAGATCTCCACCCGGCCGGGAGACTTCACGAGCGATGCCCTGCCTTCCGGCGCGGACGTGATGATCATGGCGAGCAACCTGCCCCAGTACAGCGAGGAGGTCCTTGGCAGGGTCCTCAAGAAGGCCTACGAGGCGCTGGCCCCCGGAGGGGAATACCACGTCTGCGGGGAAACGCTGGACAACGATA
>JAUWSZ010000204.1 GCA_030609865.1 bacterium
GAACACGCGGTGTGTGAACCGTTCCCACGACTCGACGCTCTTCGCGTCGATCTCGCCGGCGATCCAGCGGTTCATCCCGATCGTCAGGATGTCCTGGAAGGCCTTGCGCCTGACCGTCGAATCCTCCTCGACGTTCATGGCCCGATTCACGGTCTCCTCCATCTCGGGTCTTTCCGCAAGCAGAATGGGAAGGAAGTTGGCCAGCATGCCGGAAGCGTCGTATTCGTTGAAGGCCTCATTCACGACCGGCTCGGGCAGATCCCATCCCGCCTTGCGGTAGACGTCCCGTAATGCCAGCATGGTGTCGATCTGCCGTTTCTGGGCTCCCGTGAACAGGGCATCGAATCTCTGCCCCCGCTTCAACCAGTAGTCCCCCAACAGAGAAGACTGGGTAACCCCCATCTCCGAGAGCTTGTCATAGTCGACCTCACCGAAACTTGCCTGTCCGTGCCGCACCATCAGGAGGGTACTCATCGAAGGGCTCCCACGTGGTTGTCTGTTCCCGGGTTGAGGGCTCAAGTCTACCATCCCGTTTGGGAGCAGTCAACAAACACCGAGCGAACGCTCGCTTTTTTTATTTCCGCGGGGTAGACGGATCATTGTCGTCGTTCTAGAATGCAGAGAACCGATCGGGGTCCCAAGGTGAGAATACTCGTGTGTGTCAAACAGGTGCCGGACTCGGAAAGCACGTTCCGGGTCGATGGCGACGGCAAGGGCTTTGATGAAGCCGGTATCCTGTTCCGCATGAATTCCTATGACGAGTATGCCGTAGAAGAGGCGGTTCAGATCAAGGAAGAGCGCCCCCAGGTCGAAATCACCGCCCTGACCGTCGGGCCGCGCCGGGCCGAGGCGGTTGTGCGCCGGGCCCTGGAACTCGGCGCGGACCACGGGGCGCATCTCGTCACGCAGAGCGGGCAAGGCATGGATTCCCTCCAGACCGCCTCGAGGATCGTGTCGTTCGCACAGGAGAAGGGCTTCGACCTGATCCTCTGCGGCGTCATGTCCGAAGACGAGCAATGCTGCCAGACAGGCCCTATGGTGGCCGCCCTGCTGGGTCTTCCATATGCGACCACAGTGATCTCGGAGAGAATCCTGGGTGGCGAGCAGCGCGTTCGTGTGGAAAGGGAGCTGGAAGGCGGACGGCGGCAGGTTGTCGTGTTACCCCTCCCCACGGTCCTCACCGTGCAATCGGGGATCAACCGACCCCGCTATCCGAGTCTCTCCAACAAGCTGCGCGCTCGAAAGCAGGAACTCCAGGAGATCGACTCCGTTGGAATGTCCCCCCATCGGCAAGGCCAGGAACTGGTTCGGGTCTGTCTTCCCCCTCCATCAAAGACAGGGGTCTTTCTGGAAGGGAGTCTCGAAGAAAAGGCAGAAGCACTCGTTCAGATCATCCACGAGAAGACGGACGTGTTGTGATGTCTGCGCACAATGACGACATCTGGGTGGTGGCAGAACACTCGGACGGAGTGGTGCAACCGGTCACGTACGAGGTGGTGGCCCTTGCCAGCAAGGTAGCGAGCGCGATAGGCGGGAAGATTTCTATCGTCGTGGTCGGCCACCCTGCCCGCCCGATGGCCGAGCAGATCGCTGAGACGACCGGCTTCGAAGCCATCGGCCTGGATGCAGAGGCAGCCTCTTGCTACAGCGGAGACACATACCGGCATCTGATCAACCGCCTCGCCGTCCCCCATCCACCACGCTTTCTTTTCATCCCTCACACAACCATGGGGTGGGACCTTGCCCCCGGACTCGCCGTGGATCTCGATGCTTCGAGCCTTAGTGCGGTGTGCGGTCTTTCAGGGGGCCCGGAGTTCGCCTTCCAACGACGGATCTTGAACGGCAAGCTTCTCCAGGAGGTTCGATCCGGAGAGGACAGGCCCGTGGTGGTGACCGTCGTGCCGGGCACAGAGATCCCCTACGTCTCGACAACGGGCCGGCCGGGAGAAGTTCGGATCTACGAAACAGAAGAGCCTCCAACCCGGACGCGGGTTGTCGGCCCTGTGGAGCCACCCGCCAGTTCGGTCAATCTCCGGGAGGCGGAGGTCATCATCGCTGCAGGCCGCGGCGTGGGGGACGCGGAGAACCTCGAGTGCATCCACGAACTGGCCGCTCTCTTCCGACGAAGCGCGGTCGGAGCCTCCCGTCCCCTGTGCGACGCGGGCGTTCTGCCCCTGGCGTGCCAGGTCGGCATGACAGGACAGACCGTCTCCCCCAGATTGTACATCGCGTGCGGGATTTCCGGAGCCTTGCAGCACACCATGGGCATGAAGAATTCGGATATGGTGATCGCCGTGAACACGGACCCGAACGCAATGCTCTGCCGGGAAGCCCACTACTGCGTCGTAGCGGACCTGCACGAATTCATCCCTGTACTGATCGAGAAGATCCGCCAGTTCCGAGGCAAACCACCGGAATAGGCGTCGTTCACGAACGTCCGGACTTCCCTCCTTTTTGATTGCATATGGTCTTCACATCGATTAAGGTACCGCCATGCTGCGAACCTGGACAAAGCGGATACCGAGCATTCGATGGTTGTTGCTCCTCCTGATCTTCGGTTGTGGGGGTGAGACGAAGGACCCGGCCGCCGGCCACAGCACTAAGGAATACGACCCCGGGGCGTGGCCCCTCTCTTCCCACCTGAACGAAAAGTGTACGGACGACCTGGAGGGTCTCGTAGAGAAACGGTACATCCGCGTTCTGACCACATTCAACAAAACCAATTTTTTCATCTCGGGCAGCAGGATCTGCGGCTTCGAGTATTCTCTCCTGCAGGACTACATCCGGTCATTGAACAAGGGGATCGGACGGAAGGAACTGAAGGTCGTAGCGGAGTTCATCCCCGTCCCGTACGACCGGCTCATCCCACGCCTGGTCGAAGGGTTCGGGGACATTGCGGCCGCCGGACTCACCATCACCCCGGAACGTCAGAAACGGGTGGCCTTTACGAATCCCTACCTGACACACGTGGACGAACTCGTCGTAACGAATCACACGACGCAAGAGCTGAAAACCCTGGAGGACCTTTCCGGCCGGAACGTGTACGTTCGGAAGAGCAGCAGCTATTACGAAAGCCTCGTCGCCCTGAACCGCAATTTCGCCGAAACGGGAATCCCTCCTCTCCACATCCTGAAGATCGACGAGAGCCTTCAGACCGAGGATATCTTCGAGATGGTCCATTCCGGCGCGATTCCGATCACGATCGCGGACAGCAACCTTGCAGAGATCTGGTCGAGCGTCTTCGACAACTTGCAGGTCCATGCAGACCTGAAAGTGAGAACAGGAAGCCGGATCGCGTGGATGGTCCGCAAGAGCAATCCGGAGTTACGAGAGAGTCTCAACAAGTTCATAAGGACGCACCGCAAGGGGACACTGCTGGGCAACATCTACTTCGAGCGCTACTTCGAGCATAACAAGTGGATCAAGAACCCCCTGACGAATCGCACCCTGGAAAGGCAGCGCCGATACACGGAGCTCTTCAAGAAATATGCGACGCAATACGGCTTCGACTGGAGGCTGATCATGGCGATGGCCTACCAGGAGTCACGCCTGGACAATAGCAAGAAGAGCCATACCGGCGCTGTCGGCATCATGCAGGTTCGTCCCTCCACGGCGGCAGACAAGAACGTGAACATCCAAGACGTGCATGTCCTCGAGAACAACGTTCATGCCGGAGTCAAGTACCTGGCCTTCCTGAGGGACCGGTATTTCCAGGAGGAGATGATCAACGAACGTAACCGCATCCGGTTCAGCCTGGCCGCCTACAACGCAGGCCCGCAGAAGATACGAAGGGCCCGGAGGCTGGCCCAGGAAATGGACCTGGACCGGTATCGATGGTTCCGGAACGTGGAAATGGCCACGCTGCGAATCGTGGGCCAGGAAACCGTTCAATATGTGAGCAACATCAACAAGTACTACGTGCTCTTCAAGCTCTACGAAGAGACCGAGAAGTTGCGCGAATCGAGCAAACAGGGGTCCCTGGCTAAGCGGTCCGATTCATAAATACGATGGTATTCGGCATAGGAAATGCATATTCCCTCTCATGACGCAATGAAGGCAGGTTTCATCAGTGCGGGAGGCTCCTGAAAAGACTACGAATTCTTAGGGAGAACTCGATCGTGGACGTGAATCGGGTAGACCAGGGACCGGTAAAGTGCGGAGAATCCAAGAAAGCCCGTCAAGAAATTGACTTTTCAGAGGTTCTCAAGAAGAAGCAGGCCATGGAAAGCGGCCGTTCTCGGCAAGTGCAGGCAAAGCAGGAACACGCCCTCGTTTCGCTGGGAAAAGTGACTCGACAGAACCCGAACGTCTCCAGTCTCCTGGTCAAGCATCCTGTCTACAAGAAGAACTGCTGGCGAATCATTTACAGCCAGGTAAATCGCAACAAGCCCTACACCCGAATTCGACCGGGAACAGAGATCTTTCTGGATCCCAAGACCAGGGAAGTCGTCTGGGGGAAGATGCGTCCGGCACCGGAAGCGTCCAAGGCGGTCGCAAGCGCTAAACAGCCTCAACCGGCGAAGGAACGGAAGAGCCCCGCCACCGACAATACTTTCTCCGAGCGGCTCGTCGGTGCCGTGAAGCCCTTCTACGGGAGGCCCTATGACGAGATCAACTGCTACGAACTCCTGGTCAAGGGGCTGACGAATCTGGGCGTTCGCTATCAGGGGCCCGGCGGACTCGGAAGGAAGCTCATGGTGATGGCCAAGGCGCAGGGGCTTCCGATGAATGCCTACTTCAACGGTGAAGGCCTGATCGCGGCGTCCGGGTCTCCGGTCTATTCCAAGACACTTCTCCAGGTACGATCTCCGGAGAAACAGGCTAGCCAGGTGCTCAAAGAGATCGAACCGCACCTCGAAAAGGGCCAGATCCTGTCCTTTTCCATCCACAGCCGGGGCCACACGGGCATCGTCTCTCGGGTGAACGACACCTGGACCCTGATCAACTCCGGAGAGATGGACCACACGCTGAATGCCAAGGACATGCCCAAAGGAGTCGGTGAAGAGTCCCTGGCAGCCGAGGTGCGGGACTGGTTCGAACTGGCCAGGGCCCGGCGAGAATCCCTGCTCATCACCCTGGGCAGGCTGAATGAACAGCAGCTCTTGACCTACACCGACCCGCCGCCTGCAAAGCCGAAGAAGGCCTAGTTGGATCAACCCTGTTACAGAACGGTCACGTCACCGGCTGCGGGTCCCTTCTGCCCCTGGGTGATCACGAATTCGACCTGGTCACCTTCATTCAGGGTGCGAAACCCGTCACCGCTGATGGCAGAGTAATGCACAAAAACATCATCCCCCGATTCGCGGGCGATGAAACCATATCCTTTGCTTTCGTTGAACCACTTGACGGTTCCTTTTTCCTTTTCCACTTTACTAGATCCTCCTGTTGATGATTGACAACTCTGGCTCGAAGTTCCGTTCTTCTCCCACATAACAAAACCGCCCAGACAAGAACATCTGAGCGGTCGTATTACGCCATCCCAAACAGAACTTACTGAGTTAAATCCTAATTTTATCCCGATCCCTCCATTCTTGTCAATAAATATTTTTGGCCTCACATATTTTGTTGGATTCCGTCGGATTTGGTGGTATCGTTCAGTCCAGGACGACGTCCAAGGGAGGATGAAAATGCCCCTCAAAGAGCATGACCTCGAAGCGGTCCTCGACTCCCTGTTCGACCAGATACTCGTCATCAACCAGAACTTCATCATCGAGCACGCAAACAAATCCTGCGCCGAGGCCCTCGGGTACACCGACCCGGGCGAACTCGTCGGAAAGCAC
>JAUWSZ010000640.1 GCA_030609865.1 bacterium
CGCTGATGGATGTGGTGTACAAGTGCTCCATGTGCGGGGCCTGCGACCTGACCTGCAGGCTGGGGACCGACATGGAGCCGCTCCAGATCCTGCGGGAGCTCCGATTCCGGGTCTTCAAGGAGTACAAGCAGCTGGACGAGCACACCCACATCATGAACAGCATCCGGAACTACGACAACGTCTGGATGCAGCCACGGTCCCGGCGGAAGCACTGGTCAAAGGGCCTGGAGGTAAAGGACCTGAGTACGGGCAGGCAGAAGGCGGAGGTCCTCTACTACGCCGGCTGTACCTACAGCCTCGACCCGAATCTCCAGAAGGTGGCCCGGAACACGGTGAAGCTCCTGCAGACGGCGGGCGTCGATGTCGGCATCCTCGGCACCAAGGAAAGGTGCTGTGCGAGCCCGGCCTTCCAGATCGGGAACGAGGAGCTCTTCGAGGAATATGCCCTGGCGAACATCGACGCCTTCAACGCGCTGGGCGTCAAGAAGGTGGTCTCCTCCTGCGCGGGCTGCTACGGGCTCTTCAAGACCCACTATTCCCTGCTCGGCAAAGAAATGAACTTCGAGGTACTCCATGCGGTGGAGTACCTGGATGAACTCATCCAGGACGGCCGGCTCAAACCCAAAAAGAGATTCCCGCTCCGCGTGACCTATCACGATCCCTGTCATCTTGGCCGCCTCTCTGAGACCCACATCCCTTCCGGGGGCAAGGAAGAACGGGTTATGGGGGTCCTTCCTGTCAAAGACATCCCAAAGGCAATCGGCATGAACGGGATCTTTGACCCGCCGCGAAACGTCATTCAGAGCATCCCGGGGGTGGAGTTGCTGGAGATGGAGCGCGTGCGGGAATACAGCTGGTGCTGCGGCTCCGGTGGGGGCGTGAAGTCCGCTTTTCCTGAATTTGCCTTGTGGTCTGCAGAGGAAAGGCTGGAAGAGGCAAAGGCGACCGGAGCCGAGGCACTCGTGACCTGCTGCCCGTGGTGCGAGAAGAACCTCAAAGATGCCGTGGACAGCCAGGGCGAAACGTTCCCGGTGTACGACGCAACCGATCTGCTGATCCAATCCCTGTAGAACCCGAGGAGAGAGATCATGGCACTCCCGAGAGACACGTACCGGGTTTTCTCCGACATCGTAGGCCCAGAGAACATCACCGAAGAGCCTGTAATCCTGGACGGCTACACCTTCAACTGGCTCGTCGAGTTCCATCCCGGCCCGGGCCCGGGCAAGTACATGGACCACAGGCCCGAGGCGGTCCTTCTTCCAGGCAGCGTGGAGGAAGTGCAGGCCATCGTCAGGGCGTGCAACCAACATGGGGTGAAGTACAAGGCGATCAGCACGGGCTACGGCAGCCACGGCTTCCCGCAACAGGACGGGGTCATCCTACTGGATCTGAAGCGGATGAACCGAATCATCGAAATCGACTCGAAAAACAAGTTCGCCGTGGTCGAGCCTTATGTGGTCTGGGCACAGCTCGCGGCGGAGGCGCTCAAGAGAGGGCTGTTCACGACGCCTATCCAGGCAGGCTCCCAGGCATCGGTCCTCGCGAACGTGACTTCCGGCTGGGGAATGAACGTCATGGGCAACCATGGGGGGCACAACGGTCGGAACTGCATGGGAGTCGAGTGGATCCTGCCCACCGGAGAGCTCTTGCGACTCGGGCCGGAGGATGCGTGGTTTTTCGGTGACGGACCGGGGCCGAGCCTGCGCGGCATCATGCGCGGCCACTGCGGAGCACAGGGAGGCATGGGCGTATTCACGAAGGTGGGCATCAAGCTCCACCACTGGCCCGGCCCGCCGGAGCTTCCCACGGAGACCGGGGGGTTGTTGACCGGGTACAGGCTGAAGCGGGTCCCGGAGAACGCAAAGATGATCTCACCGTCGTTCAAGGACTACGAGGCCATGACCGAGTTCCTCTACCTGCTTGGAGACGCGGAGATCGGCTACGCGGTCTTCCGGGCCGGCGAGCCGGACCACTTCCTGACCATCATGGCCGGTGCACAGTCGAACAAGACCGTGAAGGAATGGCACGAATCCGGGTTGATCGCTGAGGCCGTAAGACAGATGCCCCATCCGCTGAATGTCTTCCTCTTCGGACGGAGCGCCGACGAGTTGGCCTACCAGGAAAAGGTCCTGATGCAGGTGCTGGAGGCGTCCGGGGGGTGGATTCCGGAGTTCACGCAGAACCCCATGTTTGCGGACATGCGAGGCAACGAGACGCTCCTGACCCTTGTGGCGAATGACACCCACTTCATCCACCACGGAGGGGGCTTCGTGATTGCAGCCGGGTATCAAGGCACCCCGGCCTCGGTCATAAGGCACATGGGGCTGCCGATGGAGCGGCTGAAGAAGAAGTACATCGAGGAGGGGAACATCGTGGATGACGGGCTCGACTCCACGTATCACAACTCCTTTGACAACAACTCGTATGTCTACATGGAACTCGAATACCACTACGACGCGGCCGACCCGGAGTCGGTGAATGCGGCCCGCAGGTGTGTAACCGAGGAGAGGGACAACGACAGGGAGGAGAAGGCCGGCTTCGAGCCGAACGACATAGGCCTCTGTCTCGGCGACTATACGAAGACCCTGCAGGAGCGGATCCTGGACATGGGCCCGCACTATGGCAATTTCCACGTCTGGCAGGAAAAGATCAAGCAGGCCTTCGACCCCAAGGATGCCTCGGACAGGAGCAATTACGGAGCAGGCCTGCTGGCGAAAGATCTTTAGCGTTAGAAATATAGCTATGTTTCAGGGGAGTCTTGCCCTTCGGTACTGTCCTGGGTTCCCTCTCCGATTTGCTTGGGCTCCGTCTCTCCCTCCCCCTGTCGCCCGGCACAAATCTCCGACGGAACCCAGGACA
>JAUWSZ010000079.1 GCA_030609865.1 bacterium
ATGATGTCCCCGTGCTCCAGGCCTGTGCCGGCGGCCGGGCCGCCTTCCGTAACCTCGGAGACCAGGGCCCCCTTCGGCTTGTCCTGGCCGAAAGACTTCGCCAGTTCCGGGGTAACCCTCTGGATGTAAACGCCGAGCCATCCCCGGGAAACGCGCCCTTTTTCCTTGAGCTGCGGGAGCAGATCCTTGGCAATGTTGATCGGGATCGCAAACCCGATCCCGGTCCCGCCGGCGCTGATGGCCGAGTTTATCCCGATCACCTCCCCCTTCATGTTGATCAGCGGGCCACCGCTGTTGCCCGGATTGATCGAGGCATCCGTCTGAATAAAATCGTCATAAGGCCCGGCCCCGATCTCCCTGCCCTTTGCGCTGACGATACCGGCGGTCAGGGTGTACTTGAGCCCGAAGGGGTTCCCGATCGCAAGCACCCAGTCTCCCATCCGGAGCTTGTCCGAGTCACCCAGCTTTGCCGTAGGAAGCTTCCTCGCCACGTCCACCTTGATCAGGGCGAGGTCGGTCTTGGGGTCCTTACCGATCACCTTGGCCTCCGCCTCGCTTTCGTCGTAGAAAATCACGGTGATGGTCTCGGCATCCTTGACCACGTGATGGTTGGTGATGATGAGTCCCTCTTCGCCGATCACGAGACCGCTACCCAGGCTCCGCCGCTTCATGTCCCCCTGGGGACCCCCCCGGAAGAACCTGTCGAAGAACTCCTCGAAGGGATCGGGCTGCTGGGGTCCGAGCCGCGGCCCGCCGGGCCCGGGATGGCGAAACCCGAATCCTCTGCCCATCCCGCTTCCCTTGATAACCTGAGTGGTGCTGATGTTGACCACGGCCGGATCGAGCTTCTCTGCCAGGAGCGTGAAGTCAGGAAGGCAGATCTGTTCCGTTCCCCCGGAGTTCGAGCTGCCCTGTACGGCAGGCGTCTGCTCCTTGGCGGCTTCTTCCTCCCCCGACCCGAAGATCGCTCCCAGCCTCTCGGTCACATCCGTCTGGGCCGCGAGGATCAGACCCATCACCACTCCGATCAGGACCAAAAATAAAACCTTTCCCCTACCCCTGTTTCTTGCACCTTCCATTCGTTGCTCCTTTTCGGTCCTGGGAGGCTGTCCGAGAATAGCAAGGACATTCTCGGACAGCCTCCCAGGTTGTCACCGCGGCTCACTTGGATTCATCAACATACCTCATGCGTAAGTCATACAGCATGCTTTCCAACAATTGGCCTTCCTCTTCGGTGAGGTTTCCCCGGGTCTTCTCCTGCAGCATCCCGAGCATGTCGATGGTCTGCTTCGCGATCGCCAGATCCTTTTTCTGCTCTCCGGTCATCGGATCCGGGGCGATTCCCAGGTTAATCAGGGCGGAGCTGCTGAGGGAAACCACAAACGTTGCGAAATCGATCGCCGGAAGCGCAGTGGGCTCCTCGCGCTTCTCGGCCTCCGGCTTCTTGCCCGCCTCCTCCTGCCCGGCGGGTTCAGGCTTCTCGCCGGTGGCCTCCTGGGTTTCGGGCGGCTTCTTGTCCCCCTCAGGGGCCTTTTCCTCCTCCCGCACCTCCCCACTCTCTGACCCGCTAAATCGGCGGCGATCGCTTACCCGAAATCCCTGGTCCTGTTTTTCTTCTTCACCCATTGGGTTTCCTCCCTGAAAGAAGCTTTTAGCTATTAGCCGTTAGCTGAATAATCAGTAATGTGGAAGAGCAGACAAAAGAAAAAACCGGGGAAGCCTCTAGAACTCCCCTTACTCCCGTGGCTCCTGCTTTCTTTTGCTAAAAGCTAAAAGCTAACAGCTAATTGCTAATTGCTATTTCCCCAGAAGGCGTCGAATCCTTTCTTCGAGGGGGGGATGCGTGCTGAACAGCTTCATCATGGACCGGCCGGAAAGGGGATTCACAATGAACATGTGCGCCGTAGAGGGGTTCGCCTTCATCGGAATCCGCTGCGTGGCCTTGCCGAGCTTCTCGAGGGCATGAGCAAGACCGTAAGGGCTGCCCGTCATCTGGGCCGCCGTAGCATCCGCCAGGTATTCACGGGTTCGGGAGATGGCCATCTGGATCAAGACGGCTGCAAGTGGGGCGAGGAACATCATGAAGAGAAGCCCGAAGACGCCGCCACCCTCGTCATCATCCCTGCCCACGCCTCCAAAGATCGCCGCCCACCGGGCCATGCTGGCCAACATCATGATCGCGCCGGCAAGGGTTGCGGCAATCGAGCTGATCAGGATGTCACGGTTTTTGACATGACCGAGCTCGTGGGCAAGGACGCCTTCCAGCTCTTCGTCATTCATCAGCCGCAGGAGCCCCTGGGTGACGGCAACAACTGCGTGATCGGGGTTGCGGCCGGTTGCAAAGGCGTTGGGCGAGTCCTGAGGAATAACATAGACCCGTGGGGTGGGCAGGCCGGCCTTCTGCGCGAGCCTCTCGACCAGTTGATACAGTCCCGGTGCCTGCGAGGGGTCCACCTGGCGGGCGCGGTACATGCGCAGCACGATCTTGTCGGAAAACCAGTAGGCCCCAAAGTTCATGATCACTGCAAACATGAACGCAATTATCATCCCACTCTGACCGCCGAAGTACCCTCCGATCAACACGATCAACGCGGTGAGGGAAGCGAGAAGCAGTGTCGTCTTCAAGGTGTTTTGCATTCTCTCCACTCCTTCAAGGTCCGCTAAGAGGCTTAGACCTTACACAAATAAGGGGGGTATTGATTCCCCCCCCTTGCGTTCAGTCGTCGATCTAGCGCAAAACGGGGCACAGGCATCCTACTTCACGTCTTCGTACTCGGCATCGATCACATCATCGTCCGGCTTGCCACCGCCGGCCGAACCCGCCTGCCCCTGGGCGCCATTCGCTCCCGTCGCCTGCTCCCCGGCGGCCTGCTGCTGGGCGGCCTGCTGCTGGGCGGCCTGCTGGTACATCAACTCCGCGATCTTGTGGGAGGCCTGAGTCAGCTCTTCCGCTGCCGCCTTCATCTCCTGAGCCTCGGCCGTATCGGCCTGCTCCAGGACCTTCTTGGCCTTCTCCAGGGCCGCCTCGACCGGTCCGCGGTCCGCATCACCGAGCTTGTCCTTGTGCTCGGTCATCGTCTTCTCGGTCGTGTAGACCAGGCTGTCGAGCTGGTTCCGGGCCTCGGCCTTCTCCCTCTGCTTCTTGTCCTCTTCCGCGTGCTGCTCCGCATCCTTGACCATCTGATTGATGTCGTTATCGTCCAGGCCGCTCGATGCGGTCACCGTGATCTTCTGCTCCTGGCCCGTGCCCATATCCTTGGCGGAGACGCCGAGAATACCGTCGGCATCGATGTCAAAGCTGACCTCGATCTGGGGGATGCCTCTCGGGGCAGAAGGAATCCCGACCAGATGAAAGCGGCCGAGGGTCCTGTTGTTTGTGGACATGTCCCGTTCGCCCTGAAGGACATGGATCTCGACGCTCGTCTGGCTGTCCGCTGCCGTGGAGAAGATCTCGCTCTTCCGGGTCGGGATCGTGGTGTTCCGCTCGATCAGGCGGGTCATAACGCCGCCCAGGGTCTCGATCCCCAGGGAGAGAGGCGTCACGTCGAGGAGCAGAACATCTTTCACGTCGCCTGCAAGCACGCCGCCTTGGATGGCAGCGCCTACCCCGACCACCTCGTCCGGGTTGACCGTCTTGTTCGGCTCCTTGCCGAACAGCTCCTTGACCATCTCCTGCACCTTGGGGATCCGGGTGGACCCACCCACCAGAATGACCTCGTTTAGCTGGTTGGCGCTCAACCCCGCATCCTTCAACGCCATGCGGCACGGGTCCATGGTCTTGGAGATCAGGTCATCCACCAGTTGCTCGAACTTCGCCCGGGTAAGCTTCAGGTTCAGGTGCTTCGGCCCGCTCGCGTCCGCCGTGACAAAGGGCAGGTTGATCTCGGTCTCCTGGGTGGACGAAAGCTCGACCTTGGCCTTCTCCGCAGCCTCTTTGAGCCGCTGCAGGGCCATCAGATCTCCACCCAGGTCGATGCCCTGGTCTTTCTTGAACTCGGAGACGATCCACTCGATGACCCGCTGATCCAGGTCATCCCCACCCAGGTGTGTGTTTCCATTCGTGGCCTTCACCTCGACCACGTTGTCGCCCACCTCGAGGATGGAGATGTCGAAGGTGCCGCCTCCAAAGTCGTACACGGCGATCGTCTCGTCCTTCTTCTTGTCCAGGCCGTAGGCCAGGGCGGCCGCCGTGGGCTCGTTGATGATCCGCCGCACGTTCAGGCCCGCGATGGTCCCCGCGTCCTTGGTGGCCTGGCGCTGGCTGTCGTTGAAATAGGCCGGCACCGTGATCACTGCATCGGTCACGGTCTCGCCGAGATAGTCGTCCGCGGCCCGCTTCAGCTTCTGCAGCACGAGGGCCGAGATCTCCGGCGGGGAGAACTCCTTGTCCCTCACCTTGACCTTTGCAACATTGTTCGAGCCACTGATCACCTTGTAGGGGACGATCTTGATCTCTCCACTCACCTCTCCGAAGCGGCGTCCCATGAACCTCTTTATTGAATAGACCGTGTTCTCCGGGTTCGTGACGGCCTGCCGTTTCGCCACCTGCCCGACGAGCCGTTCCCCGTCCTTTGCAAACCCGACCACGGAAGGGGTCGTACGGCCGCCTTCTTCGTTCGGGATCACTACGGGATCCCCTCCCTCCATGACCGCCACAACCGAATTCGGGGTTCCCAGATCGATTCCGATAATCTTTCCCATTGTCGTCAACTCCTTTGCCCGGGGCTCTTCAAGTCTGAATCCCCTGATTTCGCAACACCTTTTACCACCTCGCCGAATTTTGTCGTAGCTTATTAGGTAATCATCGAGAAGGGGCGAGTCAACCTAGAGGCTGCAAAAGAATCAGCCCTCCGGGACGCACCCGGCGAGCTTGTCCATGATCGCCTTTTTCTTGTCAGCCTGGATAAGCCCGACCCATGGCTCCTCTCTCTGCTTCACGTAAACGAGGCCCTCCTCGCCTTCCGGCCCCTGGGCGGAGAGCAGCATTGTGCCCAACTCCTCTCCATCATCCTTCTTGAAAGAGAGTTCGCTCTCGGCCGGCTCGAGCCCCCAGGCAGAGAGATCCTCCGGGACTTCTTCCACAAAACGATCCACCTCGAGGCCGAGGACTTCGGTCAGGAGCGCGTTCACCGCCTTCTCCTCCACATCTCCGGAACGCGGCTGCTTGAGCTTCCAGAGGTTCTCCTTCCTCTTTATCACGACCGGCCCCTCCGACCCCCTCGCGTCGATCTCGTTGACCAGATACCGGGAGAAATCGATCGCCTTCCTCGAGCGCAGTGCATCCACGCCCTCGGGAAAACTCGCCTCGTAGAATTCCCCGTTCACTCGGTACACGGTATCTTCTCCGTCCACGGTCGCGTAATAGACATCCTCCCCCTCGTGGCCCTTCTTGCCGAGGAGCAACACCCCGAGCAGCGGATAGCCCGTCTCTTCTCCTCCCTCTCCTTCCTCGCCCGTTGCGGGCTTCTCCTCGTACAGGGCGACCCGGGCCAGCGGGTCGGCGAGGCCGTATTCGGCGAGCCCCTCTTCCCCATCCGGTTTCTCCAAGAACTCCTCCCCTTCGAGGCGGTTCACCGCACCCAGGAAGGCGCTCATCTTGTTGCCGTCCGCCCTTGCCTCGATCGGCGCCTCGATCCACCACTTGTGGCCATCCCGCTTCTCCAGCGTGACATCCAGGCCCTTCCAGTCGAGTTCCGCCTTCCTACTCTTCCAGGTTTTGAAAGGCATGACCTTCTTCTCGCGAAACTCCTCCGGCTCTTTGGCAAAGGTCCCGATCAGGTCCAACCCGAGGCTCACCACGACGGGCCGCTCTTCGCGCTTCGCGTAGAGGTAACCCTTGCCCTCCGCTTCGTGTATGCTCCCGACCAGCAGGGTGGCCTTGGTCTGGTCCGGCTTCAGAACGGCCTCGATCTTCCACACCGGTCGGTCGAGCCCGTAGTCGGCGAGGTCCTTCGGCGCCTCGTCAGCGAACGCCTCGGCCTTCAGGGTGGTCAGTTTGTTCAGGATCTGGTTTACCGCGGTCTCGGAGGCGCGCGCTCGGATCGGAAGGACGATCTCCCACTTGTCCCCCTCCTTGACCAGCTCCAACTCGGGGTCCCCGCTCCGCAGGATGCGCAGACGCTCGACGTCTTCCCGCTTGAAGGCAAAGAGCTTCTTGTTGCGGAGATCGTAGAGCCCCTTGTCAAACTGGGGGGTGAGATGGGTGCTCAGCAGCAGCACCCTGTCCTCCCCCTCCCACATGGCGTAAGAGTTGCTCCCGATCGGGCTCTTTGCGCCCACCAGGAGCGGCAGCGGGGCCTCAACTCCCTCGGCCACCTGCACGGCAATCCGTATTTCGGGCTCCTTCAAGCCGTAGGGATCGAGGCTCTCCGCGGATTCGGTGACCACCTGTTCGAGCTTCACGCCCTTCAGGTTGTTCACCAGGCCGTTGATGGCGGTGTTGTCCGCATCCGTCTGCAGGGGTTCCGTGATGCGCCACTCGATCTTCTGCGCACCCGCAGGGCTCCCCTCTTCGGCCTCCGCCTCTCGTTTCTCCACCAGGAAGGTCCCGTGGGCGTTCGTCAGCTTGAACCCCTCGACTTTCTCCCAGTCGATGGAAAAGATCTTCTTTTCTTCCTCTTCCTGCCTCTTCTCTTCTTCCGCCTTCTTGTACTCGAAGAAGTATGCGTAGGCACCGAAAACGGCGAGAAGAAGGGCTGCAATCAGGGTCGTTCGAAACTTCATCGCGCACCTACCTCCTTCGCCACCAGATGGCGAGCCCAAACAACAGAAGTATCTCCGGAAGGATCAGAACGGACATGTAGAAGATGTCCCGCGTCTCCTTCGGGGTCATCAGAACCCTGGACCCCCGGGTCGTCTTCGGCCGGATCGAGATCAGCTCCTCTTCCTCTGCCAACCAGTTGACCGTGTTCAGAAACAGGTCTGCGTTGTACATCTTGTGGATATACTCGTTGTCGATAAAGGCGGCGTCGCCGAAGACAACCACCCGGGCCTCCCTCTTGTCGTCCACATCTTCGTCGTCGTCCCCTTCTTCGACCTCTTCCTCGGCGGTCTCTTTCGCCTCCACGGTCAGGGCAACGGCGATCGAAACCGGGCCGCCGAGGTCTTCCTCGGTGCGGGCGACCTCGCTCTTCGAGAAGAAGCGCTCCAGGTCGGTCTCTGCCCAGCTGCTCGCGCTCGTCTTGGCAAGGGAAACTCCGGTCACCCCGCCGGGCAGGGGCTCGGCCAGATCCACGGACCGGGCCATGTGAAACACGGTCTGGCCCCCGAACTCCCTGGTGATGTCGTGGACTCCGTAGCTGGCCACGACCGCGTCCACGCCCAGGGAGGGCCCGTAGAAGAGGCGGAAGACCTGGTCCACGACAACATTGTTACCGACCTTGACCCCCCACTTCGCCAGAAACTCGTCCATGCCCGGCGAAGTGCCCGGATCCATCAGGACGAGGGCGTTACCCCCCTGGTCGATGTACCTCTCGATCGCCTCCAGCTCGTTCTTCTCGAGGGGCTTCTCCGGGCTGGCAATCACCAGGACATCCGTGTCCGCCGGCACTTCGTCTATCATGTAGAGTTCCAGGGGGAGCACCTCGTAGTTCTCGTTTTCCAGGGCCTTCTTGGCCACCCAGTAGCCCGGCTCCTCTTCGCCTGCGAGATCCCGCTCGCCGTGCGCGGTCAGGAAGCGGATCTTCTTCTGTACCGGGTTGGCGATCTTGAGGATCGCGTTCGTGACGTCCTCCTCGGAGACCCCCGGGATCTTCGGTTCTCGGTCCCCGCATTTGATCACCAGGATGTCGGTCGTGGTCACGTCGTGCTTGTTGGCCCTTTCCGGGTTCTGGACCGGGTCGATGAACTCGTAGGTAAACCGGGGGGAATAGTTCGCGTAGTTCTTCAGCAGATCATCGAGAGCCGTCCCC